>CAZBRU010000083.1:0-2613 GCA_964494585.1 uncultured Planctomycetales bacterium | reverse complement strand
GTTTGACATTTCCCGTCACAAGACAGCGGGCCGAAGCGGCAAGGGCAACCTCTAAGAACATTTCATCATGAGCATCAGGCAAATGCGTTTTAAGCGGCGAGGAAACGACCATTTCTCCGTTTGACTGCAAAAATCCAAGTAAATCCTTTGCGTTGTCTTGGTTAAACTGAAACTTTGGACGTCCTAAAACCTCTTTGTATTCAGAAATAATGCGGGCATCATAACAGATAACCAGCGACCCCGCGGAAGCCATGCTTACAATGACGCCCGGCGGCTGATAAGGACTTAAGAGGCCTGACACAAGAACATTGGTATCAAGAACAACCTTCATAAGGAACGTTTCTTGCGGACAACGGCGATTTCGGCATTAATCTCGCCTAAGCTTATTTTATCAAGGCCTTTTTTAAGGGACGTTTCCTGCAAAACCTCCGCCGCCATCATGGCCCTCACCTTTCTCGCCATCTTAAGAGATTCTTCTAAATTTCCTTCCGAAACAGGCGCCAAAACGGCAATGGGTTTGCCGTTTGAGGTGATCACGACTTCTTTTTCTTTCTTGAGCCTCCGCCAGATTTGAGCGGATTTACTTCGCATGTCCCGCACTGTGACAAATTGCATTTTACCCTCCTATGAGTAGAATTACTGTGTACACATCTGTCACTCAATAGTATACACGATAAGATTCAAAAAGCAAGAAGAAATTTCTCCAGCCAAATCCTGTCCCGCGATTTCAATATCGAAAATGATTTTTGGCGTAAGTTAACTCCGCCTTTGAGGTCGCAAATTGCGACTTCAAGGATGAAATCCGATTCTTGGTTTTGGTTTTTCTTCGACCGTCATAAGCTGGCGTATAACTTTAAAAATGGTTGTAATTTCGCCGTCGTGTTTTTCAATCTTTCGTTCAAGCTCGCTTAGTTTATGGGCAAGCTCCTTGCGCATAGAAACCATTTCCCTAAGCTTCACAAAAGCGCGCATAATAGCAATATTAACTTGAACAGCCCTTTTACTTTTAAGAACCGAGGATAGCATTAGAATACCATGTTCCGTAAATGCACGTGGAATTTTGCGAGTTCCGCCCCAATTTGATGTTCCAAAATGGAATATCAAGTTTTCAAATAATTTGTTTCATTTTTTTACAATCAAGGTCACAAATTGTGACCTTGGAAGGTATCACAAAATGTGATACCTAAATGATTTTATTAAAAAAATCTTTTAAAAGGCTCGGGTCCTTTTTCCCGGGCGAAGCCTCCACCCCGCTTGAAACATCGACGGCGTAGGGAGAAAGAAGGGCGGCCTCACCGACATTTTCCGGGTTGAGGCCGCCCGACAAAATGAACGGCCTTTCAATTTTTTTATTCTTTAAGATTTCCCAATTAAAAGTCTTCCCACTGCCGCCGTAAACACCTTCCTGAAAGGTATCAAAAAGATACGCGGAGACGCGGTATTTTGAAATCTGATTAAAATCAAAATCTTCATTCACCCGAAAAGCTTTAATAATACGAAACCGGCTAAAACGATGGCAATAGTCCGGCGGCTCATTACCGTGAAACTGAAACGTGTTGATGCCGCATAATTCCGCGATATCATCGACGATATTTCCTTTTTCATTGACGAAAACTCCAACAGGCACAATAAACGGCGGTAAATGGAAAATAATCTTCTTCGCTTGATCCGGCGTCACATAGCGCGGACTTTTTTTGTAAAAAATAAATCCGAGCGCCCACGCGCCAAGCGACGCGGCCAAGAGCGCATCTTTTTCATTGGTGATGCCGCAGATTTTGACTCTGGTCATTATTATCCTTCGTACGGAACGGTTTTAAACCGTTCCCTACCCATGCATTATTTCTTTAATTTTTGCCCCGATGTCAGCGGAACGCAAGAATGTTTCCCCAATTAAAACCGCGTGCGCGCCTAATTCTTGAAGGATTTTGATTTCCGCGTGGGATTTAATACCGCTTTCGGCGACGATGATTTTATCTTTAGGGATTTTGGGAATAAGCTGAACGCTCGTTTTAAAATCAACTTTAAACGTATGCAAGTCGCGGTTATTGATGCCGATAATTTCCGCATCAGACTTTAAAGCACGTTCAAGCTCTTCTTCATTATGAACTTCAACCAAACAGTCCATTCCTAAATTGTGCGCGACATCCATCAAATGTTTTAGCGCTCTATCTTTTAAAATCGCGGCAATGAGTAAAATCGCGCTCGATTGAAAGTAAAACGTTTCATAAATCTGCACCTCATCGATGATGAAGTCCTTTGTCAAAACCGGAATACTGAAGTTCTCCGCAACCTCGCGGATGTACGGAGGCTTTCCTAAAAAGAATTTGTCTTCGGTTAAAACAGAAATCGCCTTCGCGCCGCTTGCCACATAGGCCGCCGCCAAGGTGCTTACATTGAACTGTTCGCGGATGATTCCCTGAGAAGGCGAGGCTTTTTTGATTTCGGCGATGAGATTAATCTCACCGGGCGTGAAAAGCGCTTTTTTAAAAACGTGATAGCGCGAGAGTTTATCGTTTTGGACCTTTTTCTTTAAGGAAGCGTAAAAAGCCTTCTTGCCTTCGAGCAAAGTGCGTTTATACGCCAAAATTTCTTTTAAAAAATCATCCGCCATAT
>CAZBRU010000082.1:0-3277 GCA_964494585.1 uncultured Planctomycetales bacterium | reverse complement strand
AATTGTGTGCGTTTTTTTTCGAAATGGTCTTTGAGGCTGGCGGAATACGTCACAAGGTTAATGAACCCAAGCAAGGGAAAAAACGCGATGAATCCAAGAAAAAATAAATGCACCCACCCCGCTGCCGCGTCAGGATAATAACCCCAATAAAACTGCTGCACGCCGCTAAAAAACATTTTTGTCCACGAAAGAAAAATAAAAACTAATCCTATCGCATAAGCCGCCCGGACAAATTTTTGTTCCCTGTCGTAGCGCCGCGTAAAGGCAATAGAGATATGGAAAATAGCAATGGGAACAAGAATAAATCCCGAATAGGCGATTTTAATCCAAATGAAAGCTGTTTCCGGATTTTGACTGCTAAAAACTAACCCGTCGCCATAAAGCCAAACGGCCGAACAAAGGGAAAGATAAAAGAAGGAGCGGTTAAATTCAGAGTCTTTTTCGAGGCCGATAACGATGAGGCCCAAAATGAAAACCAATGTCGCGACAACAAGAGGAGGAATAGCGTAGGGGCTAAAGTGATAACTCGACAAATGAAAGATGGAAGACCATTCTGTCATGAGGGTTTCATTTTAACATGAAAGCGGCGGTGTCTCCAATTTTTATGTCAAAATCATTTGCGCCGTGCGCGTTTATTTCAAGGATATACCGCGCCGGCGCTTTGACGGGGCCGTAGGTTGGGCAGGGATCTTTAAGGCACGGCGGAACATCTGAAGCGATAAAAACAACCCTTTTCTGATCATCAAGCCATATCATATCTAAAGAAATTTTAGTGTCTTTCATCCAAAAATCATAAAACCCGGTTGTCGGAAAAATAAAAAGCATCCCGCCCGTCTTAGGCAGCTTCGCGCGAAACTGCAGGCCCTTTTGCAATTCTTCATTGGTTTGCGCCACTTCAACGTCAAAACAATTGTTTTTAAAACATACCTTATTTTGAGCCTGCGCCACGCAGGAAACAGAAAACAAAATCAACCCCATCGCGCACAATAAGAAATAAATTTTTGTTTTCATTGATTAATGCGGTCCTCGCCCGTTAAATTCAAATAACTTTTAAAATCCAGAGAGCCTGAAACTTCTTGGTTGACCGCCGCGATGCGCTGAGGAATAAAGGGGTGCGTGCGCCAGTACGCATAAGGCTTGGAGCCTAGTTTTTCTTGGACCTTCGATAATTTTTTTAAAAAACCCGCCATACCTAAAGGACTAAAGCCCGCTTTTTTCGCGTACTTGACACCCAAACTGTCAGCCTGAAATTCGTCTTCTTGTGAATAAGCCATCAATATTGTCCCAAATGCCAAGTCCACGCCCTGCGACAACTGGGCACTTTTGGCCACGCCGATAGAAAATACTTTTAAAAATTCATAGCCGTACATGCTTTGCAATCGTTTGATGGCATGGCGCGCGCAGATATGGCCCGTTTCATGCCCAATGACGCACGCCAGCTGATCATCATTCTCAATATTGTCGAGAAGGCCGCGGTATAAATAGACATACCCACCCGGCAAACTAAAGGCATTGGCCGTATCTTCATCGATGATTTTAATCGAATAAACAATATCCTGACGGTCCGCGGCACTAAAAATTTTCTGCGCGATTTTTCGCACGCGTTCGTTCTTATCGACATCCGTCACGTATTTAAATTGCTTATCCGCTTGCTGGGCCATGGCATCACCCATCTGCACTTCTTTGTCACTGCTATACATCAAATTTTCTTCCTTGTGTGTCGCCAAATTGTATTCACTGGCGCACCCTTGAAGAAATGCGAGAATGATAAGACTAAAAACCACGCCCATTTTTTTCATCATGCGTTTTAATTTAGAAACGGGGAGTCCAATCACGTTATCACGACAGCCTTCAATGCGGCGAATCAAAGACGCGCCTTTGCCTTGGATATCAAACCCGCCCGCCTTATCCAAAGGAAAAATATCTTTATGATAATCTTCAATTTCCTTTTTGGAAAGCCGGTTCATGACAACTTTGCTTTTTTCATAGTCGACTAAAGTTTTTTTGGTTTTCGCGTCAATCAGAGCTATCCCTGTGTAAACCCAATGCGGCTTTTGACACAACATTTGGAGCATGCGGCCGGCTTCTTTAAACGTGCGAGGCTTGCCGATAATCTTTTTGCCGCCGCCATACACAAGTGTGTCAGCGCCGATGATAAGGCCTTCGAAAAAGCGGCGCGATGCTGATTTCGCTTTTCTTAAAGCATTCTCTTTGACAAGCGCCGCGCATGTCGTTTTGATACGCATTATTTCTTTAGCATGGCTCGGGGCGACACGGAAGGCAAGACCTAAACGGTGTAAGAGTTTTTTGCGGTGAGGTGAAGCCGAGGCAAGAATAATCTTCATGTAAAAAGATCTGAAACATTAAAAATAGCGCGAAGCTCGCAGTGCTTCGCGTTCAAAGCTTCTTTGGCGCCTTCATTTCTATCGACAAGGCAAATGGCTGTTTTAATTTTTATGCCCATTTTTTCTAAAATATCAATAGCCTCAACAAGCGATTTTCCAGTTGTCGCCACATCGTCGATAAGAACAACTTGGGCTTTTTCTTTTAATAAAGGCCCTTCGATTTGCTGTTGCTTGCCGTGAGGCTTGGGTGCTTTTCGAATGATAAACGTACTCACGGGTTTTTTAGCCTGATAACTTAAGACAGCAATGGCCCCAACCATCGGGTCTGCGCCCAGCGTCGGTCCGCCGATAGCATCAACGGGCAAACCTTTAAGCATTTCTAAAATAATTTTTGCGCACAAATACCCGCCTTCCGCGCTTAAAGTAACGCGCCGGGCATCGATATAAAAATCGCTTTGCCTGCCCGAAGACAGCGTGATTTTTTCTTTAAAAAAAGCGTCACGGCGTAAAATGGCTAAGAGCCGTTTTTTGTCTTCTGCAAGTACGCTATTCTCTGTCATAAGGTTATTGAGTTACGGGGACTTCTATTTTTCGTTTCTTTAATTCCTGCAACAGATAAATGCGGTAACGCAGCATCGCTTTTAAGTTTTCGTAATCTTTAGGCTGAAATCCCGCTCTGCCGTGAAATACCTCTAAAGCCTCAACTTCAACAGAGGCATCGACATAGGCATCGGACAAGGCCTGGTCAGGCAATTTCGCAATTTCGCTTTTGGTTAAGACTTTGACGGCCGTATTGAAAGCTAAAAGAGGCGCGCTTAAAATACTGAAGGCCAAAACCGTTATCATAAATTTTTTCGTCATATGAAAATCTGATTAAATGCATTATAAACAATAAAAAGGGAATTGGCAAGTTTGACAGAATAAAAGGGTCA
>CAZBRU010000081.1:0-3396 GCA_964494585.1 uncultured Planctomycetales bacterium | reverse complement strand
GCCGGGCTGGTCAAAGGCGCAAGCCAAGGAGAAGGCTTAGGGAACAAATTTCTTTCGCATATTCGCGCTGTTGATGCCGTGGCTCATGTCGTGCGTTGTTTTAAAGATGACAACGTCGTCAATGTCATGAATGAATTAGACCCGTTAAGCGCCGTGGAAACTATTGAAACCGAACTTCTTTTAGCCGACATAGAGCAGTGCCGTAAGGCTATGGAAAAAAATAAAGGCGCGGCGCAATCGGGAGAAAAAAAGGCCAAAGATAAAATGGCGCTTTTGGAAACGGCAATGAAAAATTTTAATGAAGGAAAATCCGCGCGCACCCTCAATCTTCCTCAAGAATTTTTAGACGAATTTCAATTTTTAACCGCCAAACCTCTTTTGTATGTGGCCAATACGGATGAAGCGAGCGCGCCTCAAGATTTGTTGAAGCCGATTCTTGAGCGTGCCAAAAAAGATCGCGCCGAAGTTGTGGTGCTCTGTGCTAAGATGGAAGCCGAGATTGTTCAGCTTCCCACAGAGGAACGCGCGGCCTATTATGAAGCGGCCGGCATTGCAACTCCCGGTCTTAGCGCGCTTGCGCAAGCCGGAAAAAATCTTTTAAATCTGGCTTGTTTTTTTACCGCCGGCCCCAAAGAATCGCGCGCGTGGCTTATTCCAAAAGGCCTGAAGGCTGTTAAGGCGGCTGGAAAGATTCATACGGATATTGAACGCGGATTTATCCGCGCCGAAGTTTATAAATACGAAGATTTAGTAAATTTAGGAAGTTACAAAGCTGTGCAGGAAAAGGGATTGGTTTCGCTCGAAGGAAAAGATTATGAATTAGAAGACGGGGATGTCGTGTATTTTCGTTTCAGTGTTTAATGGTTTGAGGGAGGATAAGAGATGAAGAATATTCCATGGGTTAAGATTCTTTCAGGGGTTGCCGTTGTTTTATTTGTTTTGATTGCGTTTAATTTTCTTCAATCCTTTTTTGAGAAAAAGCGAAATAACGCGATGTTGACTGAAATGATTCAACAGGAAGAAGCCAAAGAAGCTGTGCAGAAGCAGGTTCCGGTTGCCAAACCGCAAGCTTTAAGTGCCCCCGTCGCCCAAAGGCAATCCGAGCAAATCAAAAAACCGCCTGTTGTGATGAAAATCGACGAATCCGCGAAAGCGAAAACGAAAATTTTTACGGTTCAAATTGCTTCCGTGAAAGATCAAGCCGGCGCGGAAGGTATCGCGGATAAAGCCAAAAAAGAAGGATTGGACGCGGAAGTTGCCGCCAAGGATGTCGAAGGCAAGGGGACGTGGTATCGGGTTTGCGTGGGCAATTTCGCCACCAAGTCTGAAGCCCAGGCGAAATTGCCCGAACTTCAAGCCAAATTTAAAGATAGTTTTGTTAATGTCCTTTATAAATAAAATTTCATTCTAAATATTTTTTTCCTGTCTCATGCCAAGCGCTATTTCGATTCAAAATCTCACCAAGACGTATGCAAGCGGCACGCGCGCTCTTAAAAATGTCAATCTCCAGATTGCCTCCGGAGACTTCTTCGCGCTTTTAGGAGCTAACGGTGCCGGTAAAACGACCATCATTAGTATCCTCACCGGCCTCGTCTTAAAAACCTCCGGCCAAGTAAAAATTTTCGATGACGATATCGACATCAACCATGCGCATGCCAAAACCTTTATCGGCGTTGTTCCTCAAGAATTCAATTTTAATATGTTTGAAAAAGTGCAGGATATTGTTGTGACTCAAGCCGGTTATTTTGGAATTGAGCGTGAGATTGCGCTTGCCGATTCCGAAGATATTTTAAAAAAATTAGGAATGTGGGAGAAGCGAAACACGCCTTCGCGCATGCTTTCGGGCGGCATGAAGCGCCGCCTCATGATTGCCCGCGCTCTCATCAACCATCCTAAGCTTTTAATTTTAGATGAGCCGACCGCGGGAGTGGACGTGGAGCTTCGTTACGGCATGTGGGATTATCTTCGGAAAATTAATAAAGAGGGCACGACCATTCTTTTGACGACGCATTACTTAGAGGAAGTCGAGCAGATGTGTAAAAACGCGGCCATTATCAAAACCGGTGAAATTGTGGCGCTCGACAGCGTCAGAAATCTCTTAGGATTTATTGAACAAGAAACGTATGTTGTGCATGTTGAACGTATCACATCGCTTGAAAAACTTAACGGGTACAACGCCAAGAAAATTGATGACACAGCTTTTGAAGTGGATTTAAATAAAACACAAAAGCTAAATGATTTTATCGCGGCTTTAAGTAACGCTGGTATGAGCGTTGTCGACATTCGCCCCAAGGGAAACCGTTTGGAAAAATTATTTCTGAAATTGCTCAAAGAATAATATGAATCCAAAGCAAAAATATATCGCCTTTAAGACAATCGTGCGAAAAGAAATCGTGCGCTTCATGCGCATTTGGTCGCAGACGCTTCTTCCGGCGGCGGTGACGCAGACGTTGTATTTTGTTATTTTTGGAAAATTCGTAGGCGCAAGAATCGGCGCTGTGCAGGGCATCGATTATATGGCCTTTATTGTTCCGGGGCTTGTCATGATGGCGGTTATCAACAATTCCTTTGGCAATGTGGTGAGCTCTTTTTTTGGTTCCAAATTTCAGCGTAATGTGGAAGAGCTTTTGGTATCGCCGACGCCCAATTGGATTATTTTAGCGGGCTATATCGGCGGAGGGTTGATGCGCGGGCTCTGTGTCGGCGTGATTGTGTTTTGCCTTTCAGTCTTTTTTACAGCGCCGCATATTTCGCATGTCTTCATCATTATTTTATTTGTTGTGATGACGGCGATTGTTTTTTCACTCGGCGGTTTTTTAAACGGCATGTATGCGAAAAAATTCGACGATGTCTCCATCTTTCCAACGTTTATTTTGACGCCTTTGACTTATTTAGGCGGGGTATTTTATTCCGTGCGCAGCCTGCCGCAAACATGGCAGAACATTTCGCATCTTAATCCTATTCTGTACATGGTCGACGGATTTCGTTTTGGATTTTACGGCGTATCGGATGTGAATGTCGGGGTGAGTATTTCGATTTTGTTGGCCCTTATCGCTGTTTTAACGTTCTTGAACTTATATCTTTTGAAAAAGGGAATCGGACTTAAAGTATGAAACTTATTTCCTGGAATGTTAACGGCGTACGTGCGGCCTTGAAAAAAGGTTTTTTAGATTTCATAAAAACGCACAAACCCGATATGTTGTGCCTTCAGGAAGTGAAGCTTTCTGATGAATCTTTTACTCTAAAAATTGAACTTCCCGAATACGAACAGCTCTGGAGCTGTGCGAAAAAAAAAGGTTATTCGGGCACGGCCATTCTTTCTAAAATTAAACCTTTAAGCATTAACTGCGGCATCAATATTTCAAAACACGATACCGAAGGCCGTGTTGTGACGGC
>CAZBRU010000080.1:0-3649 GCA_964494585.1 uncultured Planctomycetales bacterium | reverse complement strand
CCATAACGGTTTTCAAGACCGCCGCTTTCAACCACTCAGCCACCTCTCCAAAATTTACGGCACAAACAGCTGCCTGAAAATCCTTGTATACACGGCCGCTGATTTTTCGGTGGCAAATTTAAAAAAATCGGGAAAAGAAAAATCTTGAAAAATCAAATTAAACATCATGGCCAAAATAAAAACATTCACAATCACGATGAGCGACATGAAAAATAAATAGCTTGCCTTAGCCGCGTTGTTGTCTTCTTCCCGAAGCCGCCGCGCGGTAAACACCATGTGCATGGTCAAGGTAAAACTGATTAAAAACACAAAAACATACGGCAGAAAATCATTTTTCACAAAAAGATTCGTGAAATAAAATAAAACTAAAAGTAAAAGAGAATAAATCGGTAGAAAAAACGGTGCCACCTCAACTAAAGGCTCCACAAACTTAAAAATGGACTGCATGATTTTGTGGCCGTATTCGTAAACGGGCTCAGGCTCGACGACAAAGAGATGAATCAGAAGGTAAATAAAAATCCCTTTTAAAAATGTGGCATAAAAATCCTGCGGCATTTTGGAAAGTTCATTATTGAATCCAAGCACTGTCGCGGCTAAAACCGGCAAAAGCAAAACAAATAAAATGAATTTGATGAATCCCGCGACGGCGTTTGTGCCTTTCATTTTAGTCTTTCCCTTTTATTTGTTCCATGCCCATAAAGGGCTGTAAAACTTTCGGAACAAGAATATCGCCTTCTTTGGTTTGATAATTTTCTAAAAGTGAAATCATGGTGCGCGCCAATGCTAAACCGGAACCATTCAATGTATGCACAAACTTCGATTTGCCGTCTTTTCCTTTGAAACGAATGCTTGCGCGGCGCGCCTGAAAATCTTCAAAATTAGAACAGCTTGAAACTTCAAGCCATTTGTCAACGCCGGGCGCGTAACTTTCAAAATCATAACATTTCGTGGCGGCAAAACTTAAATCGCCTGAGGCGAGCATCACAACACGGTAAGGCAAATCGAGAAGCTGTAAAATCTTTTCCGCATTTTGGACTAACTTTTCAAGCTCATCATAAGACGTTTCGGGTTTTACAAATTTCACAAGTTCAACCTTATCAAACTGATGGACACGCACAAGCCCGCGCGTGTCTTTTCCGTAAGAACCTGCTTCCCGGCGGAAACACGCGGTATAAGCCGTGTAATAAATCGGCAGCTCTTCTTCTTTCAAAGTTTCATCGCGGTGCAAATTTGTGACAGGAACTTCTGCCGTTGGAATCAAAAATAAATCATCGTCTTTCAATTTGTACATGTCCTCTTCCATTTTCGGAAGCTGGCCGGTGCCGGTCATCGAAGCGCGGTTGACTAAAAATGGCGGAAAGATTTCCGTATAACCGTGTTCTTTCGTATGAACATCGAGCATAAAGTTATAGAGTGCCCGCTCTAAGCGCGCGCCTTCTTTTTTGTAAACAATAAAGTTTGAACCCGTGATTTTCGCCGCGCGTTTAAAATCAATAATGTCCAGGTGCTCGGCGAGTTCGATATGAGTTTTCGGTTTAAAATCAAAGGTGCGCGGCTTTCCCCATTTTTTAACTTCTCTGTTTTTATCCGCCCCGCCCACAGGGACGGTGGAATGCGCGATATTTGGAATCGAAAGAAGAAGAATATTTATTTTCTGCTCAAATTCTTTAACCCTTGGCTCAAGCTCGCCTATCGCCGAAGAAATTTCCTTCATGGAGGCAATCTTTGCTTTAGGGTCTTTTTTTTCTTTCAAAAGCTTGCTGATTTCATCGTTGGCCGTGTTTTGCTTGCTGCGTAAATCATCAACTCCATGAAGCAGTTTACGCTTTTCTTGATCTAAAGAAAGCAGTTCCCCTAAGTTGATTTTGGCGTTTTTGGCCGCTAAACCTTTCTTAACGGCATCAGCATTTTCGCGGATAAATTTTAAATCAAGCATAAATTTTCTTTCGGAGTTGAGAAAAAAATTAACGTGTTATGTAGCATTATTATAGAAATATCCACTTAATTGTCAATTCTTTAGGGAATTTCCTATGGAGAGATGATTAACTCGAAGGGTTCTCTTTGAACGTCATTTCAATCTGCGAAATGAGTTCTTTGGCGCGGATGGGTTTGGTTAAGTGAATTTCGGCACCGATATCATATGCTTCAATGACGCTCTTGGGCGTTTCAACGGACGTAAGAAAGATGACGGGAATTTTTTTGGTACTCGGATTGGCTTTTAATCTGCGGCAAACCTCATGGCCCTGCATACCCGGCATCATGACATCTAAAAGGATGAGGTCGGGATGTTCGCTCTCGGCCATGGCAAGTCCTTTTAAACCGTCTTCCGCGGAAATAACACCGTAACCCTGGCGCTCCAACGTTCTTTTAACCATGATCCGCAGCGAAGGGTCATCATCAATCGCCAAGATGCGCTTGCCGAAGCCGATGAGAACTTTCGGCGGATTATTTTTAGAAAAGATTTTTTTAAGACGATCAAACATAAAAGAGATCCTTTAAGTGTTTATAGAGTATCCTGAAAAAAATACATTGTCAACGTGAAAAACTTATTCCTTCTTTTCGACCGCATAAGTTACCGTCGCTGTGGCTTCAATTTTTAATGTTCCGGGTTGAGTTTCAACTTCGGGCAAATCAGCAATTTCAGCCTTAAATGCCATCGCCATCGCCGGCCCTCTACGATCCTGCTGAGCCTGCACAACATACGGCTGATTTTGTTCGATTTTTAAAATCTTTCCCAATCTTCCACCAGCTGCCGCAACCATCGCCTCCGCCGTTGCCCGCGCGTCGGCAGCGGCTTCGGCCAAAGCCTGGCGTTTTAAATCGTCCATTTTGGTTGATGTGTACTCCAATCCGTAAACGCTGACCAAGTCAATATCCGCGATTTTTCCTAAAATTTTTCCAACGCTTTCGAGCTTCAAAATCGAAACGTACATCTCATTTGTCACCACATAACTTGTGGGCCGCACAACTTTTGAAAACATCGCTATTCAGTTATACATCGTCGTTACGGAATACTGTGTCGACTACATGTTTTTTGAATCGACTCCTTCACCTCTTAGAATAGAAACAACTTGATTCATGCGCTCGGCATTTTTCTCATAGGCCTTCTGGAGTTTTGTTTCTTCGGTGCGGACTTGAATATTGACGGTCGCCTTGTCGGGCTCGGCTTCAAGGTGAGCGGTTTGACTGACAACAATTTTTGGAATTTCCTCTTTATTCATTTTAAAAACACAGTCCTGTACCTGCGCAAAAGAATTTTGGATTCCCAAAAATAAAGACATTGCGACAAATAACAATGATGAAACTCTTTTCATGGCTTCTTCTCCTTTTGACTTAAGTCTTTTAGGCACTTATCATTCATCCCCAAAAATTTTCCTTTAAAACTGTCCGCGTTAAGCACGCCCTTGCTGTTGCTCCAGCGCATAAGCCGGTCAACGAAAAAATTTCCCGCGAAAATTTTTCCATTCTCAAGTTTCGCGACAAACCGGTACGTGACCCCAATGTCAAATGAGGTAAAACGTGACACGTGGTCAATCTTTATAATCGTTCCGACGGGAATTTCCGCGATGATTTTTGTCCAGTCATCGGCCTCCATGCCTGCGGTCGTCAAATAATAACTTCCCCATTCGTCCGTGTATTTGATAATCCG
>CAZBRU010000079.1:0-3931 GCA_964494585.1 uncultured Planctomycetales bacterium | reverse complement strand
AAATTTTAAGACGGCTTGAGTGGCTATATGTATTTCAAAATCCGCTGGAATCTTTTTTGTTTCGGGGTCAAGGTGTGCGACTTTTGCCGCCGGAAAATGCTGCACAATTTCACTTTCTAACTTTTCGATACCAGCGCCGGAAAAACGTAAATACGCGCCGCTGCATTTGGGGCACACCGAAGGCACTGCCGCCGTATACTGGCAATAACGGCAGACCATCACTTTAAGTTCAAAACTGTATGTTAAATTGATATCACAGCGCGGGCATTTCGCCGTATAGTCGCACTTGCGGCAGCGTGTGGATGAGCTAAAACCTTTTTTATTTAAAAACAAAAGCGCCCGGCCTCCGGCTGAAAGCGTTTTTTCTAAATTATTTTTTAATGGAATCGAAAGATTTCCAAACTGGCGCTTGTAGTAATGCGCCATGTCGACCAATTGGCACGTGCTTTTGACTTCAGCCTCAAATTCTACAAAATCCATTTTCTTTTTTTGCGCCAAATGCCAAATCTCAACCGACGGTGTGGCGCCTGCAAAGATAAGCGTTCCGCCTTCAATGGTTGAACGCATAAGCGCGACTTCTCTGGCATGATAAAAAGGTGACTGCTCCTGCTTGTACGCTTGGTGGTCCTCGTCAAAAACAATAATAGCCCCAAGATTCGGGAGCGGTACAAAAATACTTGAACGAAGCCCTACGACAATGCTTACTTTTCCTGTCTTTAATTGAATCCAATGTTCCAGTTCCTTTTTTGAAGATGATTTCTTGTTCAGAACTAAAACTCCGTCTTGAATCTTTTCGCGGATAACTTTTACAACGTCTTCTAAAGCTGTTATTTCGGGACACAAAATAAGAACGGACTCTTTTTTGGAAAGTGTTTTATCAATCTGCTCCCATAAAAGCGGCCAGCGTTTTAAAAATGTCGGATCGTGAATCAAGAGAGGCCTTGATCCCTCTTTTTGAGCAGAGTCTTCGCCTTTGAAATCTTCAAAGGGGGCGGCCTTGCCGCGTCTTAAAATTGCCGGCAAGGCCGCCTCTATCGCTTCCCCCCACGAACAGCCATAGTGTTCCGAAATTTCTTTCGTGAGTTTTAGTAAGCTCTCATCGAGGATTGGTTTCTCATCAATAAGCGCGTGAATTGTTTTCAGTTTCTTAAAAGAACTTTTTTCCTTAAAACCGACAATGTAACCTATGATTTTGCGCGGCCCAAAATAAACACTCACTCGGCTTCCGATAGAAATTTTTTCTTTTTGCGAAGGCGAAATTAAATAATCGAAGGGCCCGGCGACCGGAAGGCCGACAGTGATTTGCGCGATGTTTGTCATTGAACCAATTTTATAATATCCGAAACAGCGGCAGGCTTTTTCAAGCGTTCAATATTTTCTTTAACAAGTTCAAGGTGGCTGGGCAATCCTTTAAGCCGTTTTACTTCTTCAACAATTTCATCAATGTTGTTTGATGTTATTCCGATTCCATAAAAACTTTTCAAGATATGAGCGTTATTGGTTTCCTGGCCGGGAATCGCGCTAAAAAATAAAAGCGGCAGGCGGCTCACTAAGGCCTCCGCGATGGAAAGCCCGCCCGGCTTTGTAATCATTAAATCCGACGCTGCCATCAGCTCATCCATATTATTAACAAATCCAAATGGCTTTATGTGATCTTCTTTTTCTGCCGTCAATTTCTCCAAAAGATTTTTATTGTTGCCGCAGACGACTAACACCTGAAATCCTTTAAGCTTCCTCGCTAAGGCTTCAATCGGCCCCATGCCAAAAGAGCCCGTGGCAATCAACACCGTGAAAATTTCTTTTTTGAGCCCCAATTTTTCTTTTAGTTCATCACGATTGACTGTTTTAGAAAATTTTGGATCCGTCGGAATCCCTGTCACAACAATTTTTTCTTCCGGAATGCCAAAGGCGCGCAGCCGGCGCTGTGTGTACTCGCAGGCAACCGCGTAAACATCGACGCCTTGGCCAAGCCAAAGCCGGTGCACGTCGAAATCGGTGACAACCGAAACTAACTTTGATTCAATAAGCCTTCTTCGCTTTAAAGAGGAAACAACTTCATTGGGGAGAAAATGTGTCGAGAAAATATAATCAAACTGCTCTTTTTTTAGAAATTGTTCAAGCCGCTGGCCGTTGATAAAGTTAACAATGCGCCGCGCGATACGTATCGGCCATTTTAACCAATAAAAATCAGTCACAAAAAAAACAAATCCCCAGATAAAAGAAAAATCTTTAACCAAAAGCGTATATCCGCCTTGGTAAGTGTATTTGAAGAAAAGGTTTGTATAATCGAGCGCGTCAACGCATACGCTCTCGTGGAGGCCTTGAGCTTTGAAGCCTTGATGCACGGCCTCAGCGGCTTTCTTGTGCCCTGCTCCGGCGGAGGCGTGAATGATGAGGATCTTCATGAATGATTTGAATTATGGCTTTCAATAATTTTTGAGGCTTCAAGCAAATTTTTCGCAATATAATCCGGTTTAATACTCCATTTTTTTGTGGTTTGGCGGTTGTCGCGCCCTGACAGGACGAGAATGGTTGTGCAGCCGGCGTTATGCCCGGCTTGAATATCGACATCAGTGTCGCCGACAAAATAACTTTTCTTGGCGTGATGAATGGTTTTATTTAAATATTGCAGAGCTTTCTTAATAGAACCGATTTTTGGTTTTCGGCAATCGCAGTTTTCCTGTGAGGTGTGCGTGCAGTATAAAACTTTTTTGATTTTGCCGCCTTTTTTCTCAACTTGGGACAGCATTTTTGACGTGATCAAATCAAGCTTGTGCTTCGAATAAATTCCTCTCGAAATGCCGGCTTGATTGGAAACCACAAAAATAGCATAACCCATTTTGGTGAGGCGCGCAATGGCTTCGGTCGCACCGGGAATAAGATGAAAATCCTTAACCTTGGTCACATAACCGCCGTCGCCGGGATATTTGTTAATAACGCCGTCTCTGTCTAAGAATGCGATTTTCATTTTGCTTTTTTATGTAGGAATAAAATAAAAATTGCCGCTAAAGGTGATGTGTTCGGTGGGCGTGATCACACCATCTTTAAGATAAGCAATTTTGTAACCGCGTTCAAGGAAAAACTTCTCTAAATCATTCACGTCATATCCAAAGCGCTTAAGGTTGTCCGCGTCCACTTCGCTTAGAACGACGGGCCTGCATTTACGAATCATTGCATCCGCCCCTCGATACACGTTCAGTTCCGCGCCTTCAACATCGCATTTGATAAACCGGATAGATTCGATACGGGAACGGCGGCAATAGTCATCAATCGTCACCATGGGAACTTTTTCCGTCCATGCATGAGATGCATTCTCCGTGCTAATGTAAGCCAAGGAAGGGCCCACTTTTCCTGTTTTTTTAACAGGAAAACAAAGATTGATACTGCCTTCTTTATCGGAAAGCGCCTGCTTAATCACAACCACGTTTTTAAGGCCATGAAACCAGGCAACAAATTTCAAGACGCGTGAACTATATGTTCCGGGTTCAAAAGAATAAACACGACCTTTCGGTCCGACGAGGCGCGAGATAGGATAGGCATAACGCCCGTACGCCCCCCCGACATCAATCACAACATCGCCCTGCTTTATAAAATTATTTAAAACCGCGACATCCGGCTCGAACTTGGTGCCTTTCAAATTTCTTCGCACCGTCTTAACGGCTGTTGAAAGGCAGCTTAAATATTCATAATAAAATTTTTCAAACACATTCATAAAATATTCTTAAAGGTAATAACCTTTTTCTTTAATCTCGCGGTATTTCGCGTAAGTGGCCATTTCTTGAAAACCGCTCAAGAGCGCCGCCATAAATCCATAAAAACCATCCTTATAGCCTTTTTTGCCGACGAATCGGCGGAAGAACCGGTCAATCATGCGCCACAACGCTTTTCCAAACGTCATTTTTTTGTTGCTTTTGTGCCATTTGATCGCCTC
>CAZBRU010000078.1:0-4090 GCA_964494585.1 uncultured Planctomycetales bacterium | reverse complement strand
CCGTCTTGCTTGGTGATGCGCCCGGGAACTCCCACCACGGTCGCGTTAGGAGGAACGTCTTTAATCACAACAGCGTTTGCCCCGATATAGGAATTGTCTCCGACGGTGATATTGCCTAAAATTTTTGCGCCGGTTCCAATGACAATATTGCTGCCTATGGTGGGATGCCTTTTCCCCGTTTCTTTTCCAGTCCCGCCTAACGTCACACCCTGAAAAAGCGTCACGTTGTCACCGATAATAGCTGTCTCGCCAATCACAACGCCCATCCCGTGATCAATAAAAAGCCCGCGTCCGATTTCTGCCCCGGGATGAATTTCGATTCCGGTGAAAAACCGCGCGAGCTGAGATAAGTAGCGCGCCAAAAGCCGAAATTGAATCTGCCATAGCGCATGCGAAATACGGTAAAAAACAATCGCGTGAAATCCGGCATACAGAAGAACGATCTCTAAATAGTTCTTTGCCGCCGGGTCTTTTTCTTTGGCCGCCTTGACTTCTTTAAAAAAGATAATCCCGACGAGCCCCCAAAACACGACAATGAAACCAACGATCATAAAAAAAACTTTTAGAATAAAAATGGTCATTTTATTTACCTCTTGAAAGCAGAACTGCCGCGTAGGCCGCGATTCCTTTATTTGCGAAACTTAAACCTTCCTGCGTTGTCGCCTTAATGTTGACAATATCCTCTGAAATTTTCAGAATGGATGCGATGCTTTTTCTCATTTTTGACTTATACGCTTTTAGATTTGGTTCCTCCGCGATGACAACCGTATCGATGTTTTCAATTAAAAACTTTTCATCATGAACTAACCTTGCAACTTCTTTTAAGAGAACGACGCTTGAAATACCCTTGTACTTTGAATCCGTATTTGGAAAATGCTCGCCAATATCGCCTTTTCCTATTGCCCCTAAAAGCGCGTCGCACACCGCGTGGAGTAAAACATCCGCGTCCGAATGGCCGTCGAGGCCTTTCGCGTATGGAATTTCAACGCCGCCTAGAATAAGTTTTCGCCCTTTTCTAAAGCGATGAATATCATAACCGATACCAATGCGTTCAGCCATAGAAATTTAAGAGCGCCTTCCCTTTAAAAATGTTTCCGCGAGCGTTAAATCTTCAGGCGTTGTGATTTTAATATTTTTGTAATTGCCCATAACCATTTTAACCTTGATCCCTAATTGTTCGACCAAGAGAGCATCGTCACTCGGATTTCTGCTTTTTACTCTTTGATGAGCCTTCAGGATGATGCTTTTTTGAAAAACCTGCGGCGTCTGCGCCTCCCAAAGCGTAGCGCGCTCTGGCGTGGCCTTCACAAAACCATTTCTTGAATCGATAATTTTAACAGTCGATTTAACGGGCACTCCGACAACGCACGCGGAATACTTTTTTACCGCGAGAATCGCTTTTTTAACCAATTCCCTCGTTATCAACGGCCGCGCGGCATCATGAATCAGGACAATATCCGTATCATCGTCTAGAGCTTCAAGGCCGAAAGCAACCGATTCCCGGCGGGTAACGCCGCCTGGAACAATTCTTTTTACCTTATGAAAGGGTTTTGTAATTTCCCTAAAATCACGGAGAGAATTCTTTGGCGCCACCACAATGATACTGTCTATCAAAGAACATTCTTGAAATGTTTTAAGCACATGCGCGATTAAGGGTTGCCCGTTTAGAGCAACCAAGGCCTTGGCTGATTGCTTTTTAAGTCGTAAACCTGCTCCTGCGGAGGGAATAATGGCCTGGCATTTCATAGCGTGTTAACGGCTGACCTTAGCAAAAATCATGCGCCCGGCCTGTGTTTGCAAAGCACTTGTGACTTCCACTTTGATTTTTTGCCCAATCATGCGGCGACTTTCAGCAACGACAATCATCGTGCCATCATCTAAATAGGCAAGGGCTTGATCTTGCTCCTTGCCTTCTTTAATGAGCTTGACTTCCATAATCTCACCAGGCAAGACAACGGTTTTAACCGCGTTAACCAACTCGTTCACGTTAAGAACGCCGACGCTTTGAATACCGGCAATGCGGTTTAAATTAAAATCGGTCGTGCAAATTTTTGCTTCAAGAAGCCTGGCCAGCTTAACCAATTTTGCGTCAACATCTTCACTGCCTGTCATATCTTCTTCATGAATACAAACATCCAAATCGGGCTCTTTTTGCATGGTACGCAAAATTTCCATACCGCGGCGGCCGCGCTGGCGCTTAAGAGAATCTTCTGAATCCGAAATTTTTTGCAGTTCCTGAAGGACAAAACGAGGAACGATCATGCGCGCTTCAAAAAATTTGGTCTTTGCGATATCCGCGATTCTTCCATCGATAATGGCGCTTGTGTCAAGAATAACCAAATCCGCTCTTGTGTCCTGCCGTTTAAAGCGGATATAGGGAATGATCACGTTAAATTCGTCCTTGCCGCGCAGGGCCATGACCGCGCCCATGTAGGAAAATAAAAGCGTCAAGACGACTCTTATGATGGCCTGAAAAGTGTTATCAAGAGGAAGCAGCGCTAAAATATCCGAAACGAGCTTGGCCATTATCATCCCGAGCACAAGGCCAAAGACCATGCTGGAGAGCCCGCGCACGGAAACCCGGCGCATATTAGCTTCAAAAACAATAAAAATCAATCCAAAGGCACACCCCGCTGCCGTGCCAATCAACGGATTTTGATAAATCGCGCCGATTTGGTAGCCCACGGCACCGCTAATAATAAGGAAAAAAAATCGCACAAAAAGCAATGTCATTGAAGCCTCCTTAAGATGTTTTTTAAATATTATCCAAAGCCTCTTTGACGGTCTCAACACCAACAACCGCAATGGAATAATTCTTTGGAACGTTTTTACTTTTAAAATTATTTTTTGGCACAATACATTTTTTAAAACCCAACTTTTCCGCCTCGCCAATGCGGGAGGCAATTTGACTGACGCTTCGAACCTCTGAGGAAAGCCCAACTTCCCCAAAGACCACGGTGTCGGGTTTCACAGCTCTTTCTAAAAAGGCGGATGCCACCGCGACAACAACTCCTAAATCCGCCGCCGGGTCCGATACTTTTACGCCGCCGACAACATTTACAAAGATATCTTTATCCTGAAGATTCAACCCAATTTTTTTATCCAAAACCGCAATCAAAAGCGCCAGGCGGTTGGCGTCAAACCCTTGAGCCTTTTGACGCGCCATACCAAAGCTTGAACGGCTCACAAGCCCTTGAATTTCAACCAGCAGGGGACGCGTCCCTTCTAAAATCGGCACAACGACGGAACCGGAAGAATTCTTTGGCCGCTCGGACAAAAAGATTTCGGAAGGATTTTTAACTTCCGCGAGGCCGCTTGAAGACATTTCAAAAACACCGATTTCGTTTGTGGAACCAAAACGGTTTTTAACAGCCCTGAGCACACGGTACGTCGAATAACGTTCACCTTCAAAATAGAGAACTGTGTCCACCACATGTTCTAACATGCGAGGCCCGGCGAGCATTCCCTCTTTTGTGACATGGCCGATAATAAAAAGCGTGAATCCTTTGGTTTTGGCAAGTTGAGTTAAAATCGCGGAGCATTCACGCACCTGCGCGACACTGCCGGGGCTTGAAGAAATTTCCGGCTGATAAATAACTTGAATCGAATCGATGACAACGACTTCGGGTTTCATCTTTTCTATGTACTGCGTGATCACATTCAAATCAACTTGACTGACGATATAAAGATTGTCGCGGCCGCCCGCATTTGTCACTAACCGGTCGGCGCGCATTTTGGTTTGCTTGACGGATTCCTCTCCGCTCACATAAAGCACTTTATGATTTTTTTGGCTTAACTCACAGGCCGCCTGAAGAGAAAGCGTTGATTTTCCGATTCCGGGGTCGCCGCCGATTAAAACAACCGAAGCAGAAACAATTCCACCGCCTAAAACCCTGTCAAATTCTTCAATGCCGGTTTTAACTCGTTCGTCCTTTTGCGAAAGAACGTCGGCTAAAAGCATAGGTTCATCCTTCATGGGAACAACAAGGCGCGAGCCGATCATTTCGGTTGGCGCTATTTCTTCGACAATGGAATTCCAGCTGTCGCAGCTTGAGCATTTACCCTGCCAGGCGGCGTACTGCGTGCCGCA
>CAZBRU010000077.1:0-4537 GCA_964494585.1 uncultured Planctomycetales bacterium | reverse complement strand
TACATAACGCTAAAGACGGAAATTTCTTTAGATCAGGTTTTTGAAATGTTAATTGTTTCAATTTAAAAAAGTCCATGGCCTTTAACTTCGTTTCCTGACGTGCAGGATATGTTAAAGCATATTGAATCGGAAGCCTCATGTCGGTTACGCCAAGCTGAGCCAAAACAGAACCGTCTTTAAATTCCACCATAGAATGCACAATCGCTTCGGGGTGAATCACAACTTCAATTTGTTCGACATCGACGCCAAAAAGCCATTTGGCTTCGATGATTTCTAACCCCTTATTCATAAGCGTCGCCGAATCAACCGTGATTTTCTTTCCCATCTTCCATCGCGGATGACGCAAAATCTGCGCGACGGTGATTTTATTAAAATCTTTTTGCGGCACATTCATGAGAGGCCCGCCCGACGCGGTTAAATAAATCTTTTTAAGCTCTTTCGAATCCTGGCCCTTAAGGCATTGAAAAATCGCGCTTTGCTCGCTGTCAATCGGAATAATTTCAGCTTTGTACTTTTTGGCCTCCGACATCAAAATATGTCCGGCCATGACAATAGCTTCCTTGTTGGCCGGCGCAACCCTTTTTCCAGCGCGCACAGCTTTTAAAAAAGGTTTGAGTGCCGCGCAGCCGCGAATTCCCAAGACGACAATATCAATATCTTTCAAAGACGCAATATTTTCAATTTCGGAATCCGCGTTTAGAACAACCAAGCCATTCGCGTGAAGATGCTTCTTTAAATACTTGATTCCCTCTTCGTTGACAGCCACATGAGACGGAGAAAATTTCTTTATCTGCCTTAAAAGGAGCTCGGCATTATGAAACGCCGAAAGCCCGGCCACCTTAAATTGCCTTGGAAACCGCTCAATGACCTTTAAAGTGTTAAGGCCAATAGAACCCGTTGAACCTAAAACCGCGACATTTTTTATACGCATGATTAAAAATTGTGTATCGCCGAACTCATAAACAAATAAAAAGCCGGCGCTGAGAAAAGCAAGCTATCGATGACATCCAAAATGCCGCCCATCCCAGGCAGGAGGTTGCCCGAATCTTTGACATGACAATCACGCTTAATCAAGGATTCGGATAAATCGCCTAATTGTCCGATGGCGCCAAAAAAAGCGCCCATCACCGTCACGTGCCAAAAAGAAAAATTACATTGAAGCGGCAAAAAAGATTTAAAGGCCACAGCAAAGAGCACGCTAAAAATTAAGCTGCCGATATATCCTTCAACCGTTTTATTTGGGCTAACTCGCGGTAATAAGGCGTGTTTCCCAAATTTTGTTCCAACCAAAAGCGCCCCGATATCCGCTGACTTCGTAACTAAAACAATAAAGCCAAGCAGCTTAACGCCGGCAATTCCGGGAAGCATAAGCCGAATTTTAATTAAAAAACTAAAAAACCATGCGACATAAAGAACGCCAAAAAGAGTCGTCGAAATACCGACGGTAGCATTGGTATTGTCATCGCGCGCAAACTGCAAAAGCAGCACGGTTAAAAACGCCAGAACAATAAATAAAAGCTCCCAATTTCTGGTAAGCTCAAAACGAAAGAAAATTGACAGCGGAATCAAAACGCCGATAAAAATTCCCGTATAGCTGTAAATGGGAATCCCTTTTTTCTTCATCAAATAAAAAAATTCATACAGCCCGCCCATGATCAAAGCGACAACCACCGCGATAAGAACCCATAAATTGACCACAGCCATCGCGGTAATAAGGCCCATCACAGTCGCTGTTATCGTTCTTCGAAGTGTCATAATTTATTTTGGCTCAACGCTTCCGTAGCGCCGTTCACGATTTTGAAACTCGCAAATAGCTTTCTTGAATTCTTCCTCATTAAAGTCCGGCCAAAATTTATCGGTAAAATACATCTCCGCGTAAGATAACTGCCACAATAAAAAGTTACTGATTCTTTTTTCACCGGACGTGCGGATGAGCAAATCCGGATCAGGCAAATCTTTTGTGTAGAGAGCCTCGCTTACCGTCGATTCATTGATATCGTTAATATTTTTTTTGGCATTTTTAACATCCAAAGCGATTTTTTTAAAAGCATCCAAGAGTTCCTGCCGGCCGCCGTAATTAAAGGCAATATTTAAAACAAGCCCTGTGCAGTTTTCGGTTAACTTTTCCGCGTCTTCCATAGATTTTAAAACAGGCTCTGCAATTCCTTCCCGCCGGCCGATAAACTGAAGCTTAACATTAGCCTTTTGAAGTTTTTTTACCTTTTCATTGAGGACACTTATCAGCGTGCGCATCAGCATGGAAACTTCTTCCGCCGGCCTTGTCCAATTTTCCGTCGAGAATGTGTAAAGCGTGAGCGCTTTAATTCCCATATTGCCCGCGACCTCAACGATTTCCTCAACACGTTTCACACCTTCCACGTGGCCGTGGGTTCTGGGTAAATTTCTTTGCTTAGCCCAGCGCCCGTTGCCGTCCATGATGATGGCAACATGCTTTGGTAAACCGTTTTTCACGAATGTTTCCTTCATTGATGCGCCTTATAATCGATGTGCGGAAAAATATTATCTTTTGATTCAATATCACTTAACCAACCGGTGTCGATACGATGCGACTTGATGTCGTCATAAAGCCTATTGAATCGGAGCAAATGATCTTTTGTGCGTTTAACGGCGTAAGAGACGTGAGTGCCTGTCGCCATAATAAAAGCCCAATCGGATGACTGCGCCAAAAGAAGTTCACGCAAGGCCTGATTTAAAGCTCGGCGAGTGAGCGGATTGACGTGTCCGTTTGGATGTGTTTTCGTGAGCTCCGTCATGCGCTCCGAGGCCTTATGCAGATGGCGGTAAATCCAATCATTGGTGCCTTGCAGCCAAACTTCCGAATATCCTTTGTACCCCCAGCTGGACATCGACGGCGTTACCACTTGATTACGCGGATTTTCATTTAAATAATCCAAAGGTGTGGCCATTCGAATTTCTTTTTGATCGTAATGAATTTTTCGAATAAGAAAATCAAGCCACTTCGGCCCTTCAAACCACCAGTGGCCGAACAATTCCGCGTCATACGGCGAAACAATGATGGGTTTTTTCCCGAGAAGATCGTTTAAATATTCAGCCTGCTTTTGCCGGTTAAATAAAAAGTTCCCCGCGTGTTCTGCCGCTTTTTCTTCAGCCCATTTCTGATTGTAAGGCTCTTTGAAATTGGTCACTCCCGTAATGCGGTAATATTTTATCCCTGTATTCACGCGAATGCCGTCTTCATGAATATAGGGCTTGATATAATCAAAATCTAAATCAAAACCGATATCACGGTAAAATTCACGGTAAACGTAATCACCCGGATATCCTTCCACGGAAGACCATACCTGTTTTGAAGATTCCAAATCGCGGCCAAAACAAGCCACGCCCGACTTGCAATAAATCGGCGCGAACGTTCCGTATTTCGGGCGGGGACTGCCGTGAAGAACACCGTGGGCATCCGTTAAAAAATATTTTAAACCATTTTCCTTTAAGATGTCGTCGTGCCCCGGCACAAATCCGCATTCGGGAAGCCAAATGCCGGCGGGCGCGCGCCCAAAAATATTCTTATAATGTTCAACCGCAACTTTGACCTGCGCCCTGACCGACTCGCGGTGGACATCCATGAGAGGAAAGAAGCCATGTGTCGCGCCGCACGTAATAATTTCTAAAAAGCCTTCATCCTGCAAACGTTTAAAAGCGAGGCTTAAATTTTTTCCGTAGCGCAAAAATGTATCTTTGGCCACCGTAAAATTATGAAGATACATCTTAGCCAAGTCATTAAAAGCGCCATCAAAGCGCGTGCGGTCAATTTCCTTCCGCGAAAGTTCAATCAATTTTTCGATGTGCTTGAGGTAACGCTCCTGTAAAAGGGGGTCACAAAACATCGAAAGCAGCGTCGGGCTTAAGGTCATGGTGAGGCGAAACTTAACCTTTTCCTCAGCCAGCTTTTCAAAGATTACAATCAAAGGAACATACGTTTCCGTGATGGCTTCGTAAAACCAGTTTTCTTCTAAAAAATTTTCATGCTCCGGATGGCGCACGTACGGAAGATGCCCATGCAGCACTAAACTTAAAAAACCTTTTTCCACAAAAAATCTCCCTTTTCTTCTTAACCTTTTCAAGAAGGCAAACTAAAAGCAGCCCCCTTTAACCTTTTGCGTGAGTTTCTTTGGAAACGATTGGAGTGATGGACTTATAATCCTCACCGCTTGAAGACCACGCCTCAATAGGAATCAATTGCTTTCCATCGGGCAAAGTAAAACGCAGGGTAAATCGTCCTTCTTTATCTAATTTGACAGGCTTGCCTTGAACGGAAACTTTCGCGTCCGGCATCGTCGCGCCATAAACAATAAGTTCGGTATTAGCCATAAGCCAAAAATTTTTTTCTCTTTTTGGACGCACCGGGCTGCTTAAAGAAAACAATCCGGGTGAAGACGTAAACATTTTAAAATGTTTGTCCAAGGCTTTTCTGGGAGGCGAACTCGGCCCGAAACCAAAACCCATTCCATAAAGCCGGGCAAATAACTCATCGGGAACCATCCATTCTTCATCCGTTACC
>CAZBRU010000076.1:0-4713 GCA_964494585.1 uncultured Planctomycetales bacterium | reverse complement strand
ACAATGATAATCGCAAACGTCATGATTGCCGAAATAAGCCCCAGCCACTGGTCTCCGTATAAAAAAGCCGCCCGCTGCCCAACAAAAATAGAACCGATGATGTTAATCGCGTTATTCACAAAAACGATTGAAGCGACCGTGATATTGATATTTTCTTTTAAATAGAGTAGCGTTTTCGCGTTTTTGCGGCGTTTTTCAAAAAGGATTCTGGCCCTAAGCGTCGGAAGGCTAAGTATGGCTGCTTCGGCCATCGAGCATACAGCCGAGGCCGAAATAATCCCAAAAACCAATATGAGGAGAGAAAACATCTATAAAGTATTAGGTATAGAAATGTTAAGTTTAGAAGCTTTTTCATTATAACCGCTATGGCATCAATTTTCATACAATTTTTCGGAAATAATCGGCGGGAATTTTTTAAGATAAATGCGGATAAGGGCAGCTGATATTTAGGCGGGAGCGGAGGTCTTTATAAATGGCCTTTAAATCAACGTTCTCAATGGGCCGCGACAAAAGATAGCCTTGGCCGACATCGACGCCGAGCTTTTTTAAAATGGTTAAATCTTCCGTGTTTTCAATGCCTTCAGCCACAGAAAGAATCTTGTTTTCTCTGCAAAAACCAACGATAAACTTGACCAGGCTCTGTTTAATGGAATCGCCCTTTAAATTGCGCACAAGATGATTGTCGATTTTGACAACCGAAGGCTTGATTTCAACGATAGATTCAAGGCTCGCGTATCCCCGCCCCACATCATCGATCGCGATTCCAAACCCATGATCTTGATAAATTTTAAGGCGCTTAAAAAAGGATGGAAAGTCTGAAACTACGGAACGTTCGGTAATTTCAAGGACAACATTGTACGGAGGCATTCCTTTCTTTTCGAACAACGATTTAACGTTAAAGAATTGCGGGCTTTCAACCAAGTAAGGATTACAATTTAAAAAAAGTTTTTGTCCCTCTCCCAGGAGCGGAGCAACAGATAGGGCTTTTTCCCACGCCATAAGTTCCAAGTCGCAGTAAAATCCAAACCTAAGCGCCGCTTTAAATAATAATTCCGGGTCACGCAAAATGTTTTTGGCCTGAGGACGGCTAAGGGTTTCAAAACCGAAAATCCGAAAATCGTTTAAAAAGAAAATCGGCTGAAAAAACGGAATAATCTGCTGATTATCAATAATTTCTTTGAGTTCAAAAATAATAGCATCTTTGGTGTGAACGGATTCATCAAACAATACGTTACGCCGCATCACCGCTTCCATGCGGGCAAAAAGCTCTTCGTGATCAAAGGGCTTAGTTAAATAGTCGTCGGCCCCTAAATAAAGGCCTTCGATTTTATCTTCAAACAAATATTTCACGCTGATCATAATGATGGGAATGCGGCGGGTTACTTCGGCTTCACGCAGACGGCGGCAGACTTCAAAACCTTGAAAATCAGGAAGAATCAGGTCGAGCAGAATAACATCCGGCTGGAGAGCGGCTTTTTCAATGGCCTCTGCTCCGGAGGCGGCAACTTCAACATCGTAGCCGCGCGTTTGGAGCATCATCGCCATCATCTGGGTGATACTGCGCTCATCATCCACCACAAGGACTTTTTTTCGTGTATCCATCCGTACACTCCATCTTTTACAAAATTGAAATTCCCAACTACTGGCAAGGATGAATCTATTAAAAGCCGTGGCTTACTAAAAGCGCTTTACGAGGATTTCTTGATTGGTACTTAAAGTATAACCGAAGACTAAAAGAATGACAAAAGAATCTTACGGAGCGCCGAAACGGGTGTATTCGGCGAAATAATACTCGACGGAGCCGTGTTTTTTGGTTGCAGATTTGGCGGTTTCCTGGAAGGACTTCTTAAAATCTGGGAAAAAGGTGTCGCAATTAAAGCTGGAAAGGATACGGGTGGCGTAAATCTTCTTGCAAGCCGGATCATTAAGTGCTCTTTTAAAAACTTCGCCGCCACCGATGATAAAAATGTTTTCAATGTTATCGCACAGAGTAACAGTTTTTAGAAGAACATCAGAGAAGCTTGAAACCTGAAAAACACCTTCTGGTAAAGAATAATTTTTATTGCGTGTTAAGACTATGTTGATTCTTCCCGGAAGCGGGCGAAATTTTTCCGGCAATGATTCCCAGGTTTTTCTTCCCATGATAACGGCATTTTTTTTATTCGGATTATTCGTCTTTAAAGTTGTTTCTTTAAAATGTTTTAAATCTTCCGGCAAGTGCCATGGCAAAGTACCATTTTTGCCAATGCCATTATCCGAATCCATAGCAACGATGATTGAGAAAGGAGTCATTTAAACGGCGATAGGAAATTTGATGAAACTGTCGTGTTCGTAGCCGGCGAGTTGAATATCTTCGAATACCAATTCAGAAAATTTTTTCTTTGCGATTTTTAACTGCGGAAGGGGTTTAGGTGTGCGTGTCAGCTGAAGTTTAAGGCCGTCGACGTGATTTGAATAAATATGCGCGTCGCCTAAGGTATGGACAAAAACGCCCGGCGTCAAATGGCACTCCTGCGCGATCAGGCTAAGCAAAAGCGCGTAGCTTGTGATATTAAAAGGTATCCCTAAGGCAATGTCGGCCGAACGCTGGTAAAGCTGGCAGTCCAACCTGCTATTTGCAACGTAAAATTGAAAAAAAGCATGGCACGGCGGCAAGGCCATGCGGTCGATATCGGCCACATTCCAAGCGTTTACAATAATTCTTCGCGAGTTTGGATTTTTTTTGATCATATCAATCGCATTTTGAATTTGATCGATATGCTCTTTGCGGTAAGCCTTATTTTTTTCATCCCAAACAAATCTTTCCCATTTGCGCCACTGATACCCATAAACAGGCCCCAACTCTCCCGTTTCATCGGCCCACGCGTTCCAAATGGGCGTGTATTGTTTAAGTTCATCATTAATATTGGTCGAACCTTTCAAAAACCACAAAAGTTCGCGCGCCACCGCGTCGAAAAGAATTTTTTTAGTTGTCAAAATCGGAAAGCCGTCACGCAAATCAAAACGCATTTGATAGCCAAAAACAGAAACCGTTCCCGTTCCGGTACGGTCTTGTTTTTGCTCGCCGTTTTCCAAAACATGTTTGACCAAATCCAAATACTGTCTCATCGAAATCCCTTAAGCCCACATCTTTTCTTCATATTCTTTAACCATGCGCTGCGTGTTAAAAAACGCGCTACGCTCAACGCATTTCATCATTTTATCCATCCAAATGCTATAGGTATTGATATTGCCGTCGCGGTACGTTTCGTAATAAAGGGAAACGACTTTTTCAAGCGTATCGTAAAGCTCTTTAGAATCTTCTTCCAACCGCAAATCGCTTTCCCGCCCGATATCGGAGCCCTGATGCCGATAGCCAAAAAACCAACCCATATCGTCGTGTTCGGCTTCCACCACCCACCCGTCAACCGTCGTGAGCTGCAAGACGCCGTTTAAAATGGCCTTCATGCCGCTTGTTCCCGACGCCTCAAAAGGCGGCAAAGGATTATTGAGCCACACATCGACGGAATTCGTAAGAAGCTTTCCAAAGAAAGTATCATAATTCTCAAGCATGAGAACCTTGACCAAATCTTTTTGTCCGTTTAATTCATCGATATGATTAAGCATTTTATTAATATTATCCGCGCCGTAATTGTCATTGGGATGAGCCTTGCCCGCTAAAATAATCTGCAAAGGCCCGATGTCTTTGGCAATTTTTATCAAACGCTCGACGTGCTGTAAAATAAGCGCCGGTCTTTTGTAATTGGCGATGCGCCTCGCCCAGCAAACGGTAAAAACATTTTCCTTTAAATCCCAATGCTTAATGATGTCGATTAAGTGCCGCTTGTTGGCTTGATGGGCTTCAAACATTTCCTGCCGGAATTTTTGATTTTTAACCAACAGGGAAACGCGCGCGAGACGGCTCGGGTCTTTCTGCCAGTCGCCAAAAATTTCTTCATATTTATTGAAAAGATTTTTAAAGCTTTCAGAAACCCACGTGTGGGTGTGGACGCCATTTGTGATGGACTGAATCTTTTTGGCAAAACCGGGAAACTGAAGGCGCATCACCTCGCCGTGTTTGGCGGCGACCGCGTTTACCTTTGGGCAATTATTGAGCGCCATAAATGTCAAATTGATTTCATCGCTCTCCGAATTTTCTTTTCCAAACATCTGCGCGGCCTCGATATACTCTCCGCCTAAGATATTGGCAATGTCGTTGATTTTAAAACGGTCATGTCCGGCGGCAACCGGCGTATGACAGGTGTAGGCAAATTTCTTTCTGCATTCGCCCATTTCGTTTTTATCTTCGAGCGTTACATATTTTTCCAAAAGCGCGAAGGCCGCGTGCCCTTCATTCAAATGGTAGCGGTCAATGCTGTAGCCTAAAATTTCGAGGGCCTTCATGCCGCCGATTCCCAGAATCGCGCGCTGAAAAAATTTCCACCACGCATGGTCGCTGCGGTAAAGCTGGTCGGTTAATTTTCGAAAATGTTCCGAATTAGATTCGAGGTTAGAATCCAAGAGAATAACCGGGCAGACATGTTTTTTGTCGTAACTATAAATGTAATATTTCCAAAGCCGAAGATTGAGCGGGCCTTCTTTGGTCGCAATCGTCACAATGGATTTTAAAGGAATGAGCCCCGGATATGTGGTTGGGTCCCACGCCAATTCCTGCGGAATCTGGCCCTGCTTGTACCAAAACCTCTGCTTAAAATAACCTTTATTCCACAAAAC
>CAZBRU010000075.1:0-4722 GCA_964494585.1 uncultured Planctomycetales bacterium | reverse complement strand
GATTAAATCTTCGCTCTGTCTCGTCGGGAAAAGTTTTATCGCATGTCGATAGTGAATTCTTTTCAAAAACTGAAAACCCCTGGCGGATTAAAGACCATTATATTGTTTCGTCTGAAAAAAATTTTCCCATTCTGCAGGCTAAACTGAAAACCCTTCCTTAATGAATGATTTACCGCCGCTTTTCCTCGAGCGTTTAAGAAAAATTATCCCTGAAGAGTCTTTTGAATCTGCCGAAGAATCATTCTCAAAAGAAAGGCCCTTAAGCGTCCGCGTCAACACTCTTAAAATTTCGAAAGATGACGCGCTATCGATGCTTAGGCAAAAAAATATCGAATACAAGCCTGTTGTTTGGTATGAAAATGCGCTGATTCTTTGCAAAAAAAGGGGACAGGCTGATGTTTCAGCCTGTCCCCTTTTGACGCTTAGAGAATTCCACGAAACAAAACTTATGGATGAAGGATATTTTTATATCCAAAATCTGTCCAGCATGCTGCCCGTGCTTGCGCTTGATATCAAGCCTGGCGAGGAAATCCTGGATATGTGCGCGGCCCCGGGCAGTAAAACGGTTCAAATGGCCGCGCACTTAAACAACAGCGGCACCATCACCGCCCTCGAAACCGTTAAAGACCGCTTTTATCGGTTAAAATCGGTTGTCACGCAATTTGGCGCGAAAAACATTTCTTGCAAATTTACTGACGCGCGCAAATTCCGTTCATCACAACTGTTTGATAAAATCTTAGTCGACGCGCCGTGTTCTTCGGAAGGGCGTTTCAAAACGGGTGATAAAAAAAGTTACGCCTATTGGAGTCCGCGAAAAATAAAGGAAATGATGCATAAACAGCGGGGGCTTCTCGTATCGGCCGGCCGTCTTTTAAAACCGGATGGAATTTTAGTGTATTCGACATGCACCTTTTCACCCGAAGAGAATGAGGGAGTCGTGAGTTGGTTTTTAAAGAAGACCAATGATACAATGGTGCTCGAGGAGATTTCTTTACCCGATGTGCCGCGTTATTCTTCTCTTTTAGAATGGGAAAATAAAAGTTTTCACGCTGATGTCAAAAAGTGTTTTCGCGTTCTCCCCGGCGATAACATGGAAGGATTTTTTATAGCAAAGTTTAAAAAAAATTATTAAAGATGACAACATTTCTCATCATTGCCGGTTTATCCTGGATTGTGTTTGTGGACGCGGCTGCCTTCAAACGCCGCCACGGCGAACTTTATTTCAAAATATTCCGTTTCGAACCCGCGCAGTGGGCTTTTCTTACGCTGATTTTTTATATTCTCACCGTGCCTCTTTACCTTTTGCGCCGTTTAAATTTTAAAAAAGAAATTTCCTGCATTATTGAATCCGAAATACCGATAGAAGAAAAAACCGATTGGCGCATTTTAACCGACGCGGCCGGCATTCTTATGATATGGGTTTTTGTCGTCACGTTATTTTCTTTAGGATTGGACGCTGTTTCCAGTTTCTCGAAAATTTTTGAAACCAAACTTGATGAAATCATGGCGGTGAGCGTTTTTTATTCGCCTCTCATGGTGTGGCTGATTTATCAAATGACATACCGCGCGCCTTATCCGGGATTTTTAAACAGCGTCGGACTCCGCCGGGGAAATCAGTCAATCTTTAGAGTTTTCGTGGTTCCTGTTTTTGTCGGAATTGGTTTGGCGGCTTTTTCTGCTTTCCTTATGCTGCATCGAAGCGAAATCCCCGAAACGCCTTTGAGCGAGGCTTTGAATTCGGCAAAATCGCCTTCAACCCTCATATCGTTTTTGGGGCTCGCGCTTTTGGCGGCCCCTTTTTTGGAAGAAATTATTTTTCGGGGATATTTTTTTGCTGTCCTAAAACGCCTTAAGGGCACGCAAACGGCTCTTTGGACGGTGTCTTTGACCTTTGCCCTATTTCATTTCGCGCAATATTGGGGTGATATAGTTGCGATTTTTATTGTCACCTTGCTTGGAGTTGCGCTCACCTGGATTAGAATCTGGAGCGGGTCGGCCATTTCGAGTGTCATCACGCACTACACCTATAATATTCTTATTACGATGATTCCGATTGCCGTGCTTATTTTTTCCAATCTGCCTTACCTCGAATACCAAGTCTTTTACGATCATTTGAATGACCAAAGAAAAGAAGAACTGCTGATTCAAGCCATCGGCCGCGATCCTGATTTGTCCGACGGGTATAATGATTTGGCTTGGTTGTACGCGAATGAAAATAAAAATCTTGGGACGGCGTTGGATTTAGTTGAAGAGGCCTTGACGCTTGATTCACAAAACGAGGCTTATTGGGACACGGAAGCGGAAGTTCTTTATCGGTTGAAGCGTTTTCGCGAGGCCGTTCAGATTGAAGAAAGTTTAGTCGAAGATTATCCCAAAAACGGCTTCTTTAAAACTCAATTTCAAAAGTTTAAAAAAGCCTTAGAAGAACATCCTGAGCAAAATTTATCACCCGAAGAACCTGCGCCGTTTGAACTCCCCGATGAAGACAGCGAGATTCAAACGCTTTAGGAGGTTTTGCGGGTTTCAAAAAGTTTGCTCATCTTTTCGATAAGTTTTTTTCCGTCAATCGGCTTTGTGATGTATTCATCCCATCCCATATTGTAGCGCTCCATCAGGGAATCTTTAAAAGCGGTAATCATAATCACGGAAATAGGTTTATGGGCGGGGTTGCCTGATGTCTCTTCGCGCCGTCGGATAGCATTCAAAACTTCAAAGCCGTCTTTGTTTGGCATGGTGACATCAAGAAGTAAAAAGTTGAAAGGCTTTTTTTTCTTAAGAGATTTTTCGTAAACTTCAAGCGCTTCTTCGCCGTCCTTGGCGATGGTCAAATAGGCCGCTTCGCGCAGGTGTTTAATCAGCTCCTGGCAGCATGTAAAATCATCTTCGGCGATTAAAACGTTCCACAGCTTTGCGTTGGGCAACATATAGTATCAATCTAACAAAAACAAATTGAGGCGTCAATATTCTTCGGAAGCATTTAGTCCTTGTCGAAGAGAAATGTTAGCGCTAAAATACACCAGTCTTTAAAAAGATTTTTAAAACACAACGGTCCCGACGTTTTCTTAAAATATTTTGGATGTAGTCGGGACTCCGATTTCAACAAGTAAACATCCAAGAAAACATCGGAGGAGGAAACACATGGGTAATATTGGTATGGGCGAGCTGATTGTTATTTTCTTAATCATTCTGCTTTTGTTCGGCGCTAAAAGGCTTCCTGAAATCGGCAGTTCCATAGGCAAAGCCCTTCACGAATTTAAAAAAGCGACCAAAGGCGAAGACGAGGAAAAAAAGGACAATGCCTCAAAATAAGGATATATCCTTTGTCGAACATTTAGAAGAACTGCGTGTCCGCTTGATCCGCTGCCTGGCCTGCTTTGGCGCGTCCGCGTTTTTTGTCTACAGCGTGACTGATAAAATCTTTCCGATTTTAGTAAAACCCGTCGGGCGGGTGATATTTACTTCTCCGACCGAAGGTTTTTTAAGTTATGTGACTGTGGCGCTTTGGGGCGCGGTGATTATGACGATGCCGGTTTTTTTATTTGAGGCTTGGAAATTTTTTGCGGCGGCATTTGAAGAAAATGAACAAAAAGTTTTAGGCGTGATTGTTATCGTGGCGGGCGGATTTTTTATGATGGGATGCCTTTTTGCCTACTACGTGATGCTGCCTCTCATGTTGAAATTTTTCTTAAGTTTTGAACGCCCGTTTATGAACGCGATGATTTCCGCAGAGGGGTATATTTCTTTTGTGGCGGCTGTCATTGTTTCTTTTGGCCTTGTCTTTGAGCTTCCGCTTGTGATTGTTTTTCTTGTCAAAATCGGGATTGTCACGCCCGAATTTTTATCGCAAAAAAGAAAATACGCCGTTGTCGGCATTTTTGTTGTGAGTGCTGTTATGACGCCGAGCCCGGATGCCGCGTCTCAAATCTTGATGGCCGTCCCGCTTTTGATTTTGTATGAGCTAAGCATTCTTTTTTCAAAAGTGTTTTTTCCCCGCGAAAAACCGCTTGAGTTAAAAAAGTCTTTTTACCCTTGAATTTAAGGCGTTTTTGATTAGAATGAACCCTCAAGGAGCTATTCTTGGCTGAGGGTTCATCCTGAGGCTCGGAGAGCTGAAGGATCTTAATGTTCAGCAAGGAGGAAGTATGAAAATCAATGACATCAAAGAACTTTTAAAGGATAAGCACGTGACCGAGGAAATCAATAAGCATCTTTGGATCGAAAGCCAAAAGGCCGGGTACAATATCGGCATTGAACGCGCTACCGATGAGTGGTTAAAACTTTATTCGGAGGGGTGGATTCGTTATCACATGCCCGAAAAATTTCGTGAATTAGAAGGCAAAAAAGAAAAAGCCAGAAAATTAAGGTAGAGGGAAATCATGGGAAGCAAAGAGCGAGAAAATGAACTCAAGATTCAGGCCGAGGGTTTAGCGGAGGTAGTGAGTTCCCTGTTTGATAAGAAAGGCTCTGTTAAATTAGGCAAGCCCGCGCTTGAAATGAAGACCATTATCGAGTGGAATAATAGAATGCGCATTACGGGCATGGAAAAATTCAATGCCGCGACCTATATTTCCTATATGAGTTGTTTTTTAAACGATCAGGAAAAGCAAAAGAAGAATGTTTTAGGCGCCTTGATTCTTTATATTGTTGAGCCTCAGCTTTTCCCCTACGTCACAAAACTGCAGTATCCAAAAATCGACGACGAAAACGAAGATGAACTGCTTA
>CAZBRU010000074.1:0-4939 GCA_964494585.1 uncultured Planctomycetales bacterium | reverse complement strand
CTTTCTTTAATCAAATCCGCGATGCGAAAAAGAAACGGCGAAACTAAAAATTCCGCGATGACAACCATCGACACAAGCGCGAGCGCGATTAAAATAACAAACGCGCCCGTGCGGTCAAAATATTTCACCAAAAAGTCCGCAATCACAATACCGACCAAGCCCGCCCTTTGAAATTGCAATGTCGGAATCTGTGAGCCTACCATTCCACAGAGCGCGCTCACCGTGCAAAACATGACGATAAAGATAATGAATTTTGAGGAAGAAAATTCGAGGTCTTTCGAGGAGAATTTATCCCAACTCCAGAAAAAAAGAAGCGCCACGAATACATAAGCGCTATACCCTAAAACAAAAAAAAGCGCCGCTGCTAAATAGGCGCCGAAAATTCCAATCCAATTCTGTGTAGGGATATTAGGATGTGACGTATACCAGAAAAGGTCGTTCGCGTCGGAAGAAAGGAGGCTGATCAAAAAAACGACAGCCACCGCGGAAATCGTAATGCCCTTTATTTCATTAGTGTGCTCGCGCTTCATTTTTGCTTTTCTGCAATCCTCAAACGCGAAAATATTGTCTTATTTTGCCGTTTTGGATTAGCCCACGTGTTCTACGGGCTTATCAGCCTGTTTGCGGCTTAAATTGACACGATGAAGTTCGTCGACTTCAATAACTTTCACCCTAAAACGATCACCTACTTTAACAACCTTATTAATATCTTTAACAAACGTATCGGCTAATTCGGAAACATGCACGAGGCCTTCTTTGCCGGGCATGTATTCACAGAATACGCCAAAATTCATGATGCGCTTAACAACCGCGTCATACACGCGTCCGATTTCAGGCTCTTCCGTTATACCTTTAATGATCGCGATGGCCTTATCAGATTGCTCTTTGTCGCTCGAGGCCACAAGAACCCTGCCATCATCTTCAATATCAATCGAAACGCCTGTTTCGTCAATAATTTTTTTAATCATTTTTCCGCCCGGGCCGATAAGTTCACCGATTTTTTCAGGATTAATATTTAAAACGGTGATGCGCGGAGCATATTCTGACAAGATGTCACGAGGTGTGGCTAAAATCGCGTGCATTTTATCCAAAATAAAAAAACGCGCCTCTTTGGCCTGATCAATGGCTTTCGAAAGCAACTCCAAACTGATTCCGGAAATCTTAAGGTCAAGCTGAATCGCGGTCACGCCTTTACGCGTACCGGCAACTTTAAAATCCATATCGCCGAAATGATCTTCAAGGCCCAGAATGTCGGTCAGAAGAATTGCCTCTTTACCTTTTGTCACAAGGCCAATCGAAATTCCCGCGACCGGCTCTTTAATAGGAACACCCGCGTCCATCAAAGAGAGCGTTCCCGCGCAAACCGTTGCCATGCTCGAGGAACCATTTGACTCAAAAATCTCAGAAACAACCCGCACGGTATAAGGAAATTCCTCAGAGCTGGGCATGACCGGACGAATGGCTTTTTCAGCCAAGGCCCCATGTCCAATTTCACGACGACCGGGCCCGCGCATCGGTTTCGTTTCACCGACACTAAAAGAGGGGAAATTATAGTGAAGCATAAAACGCTTGTAGGTTTTTCCCTCAAGCGCTTCAATCATCTGTTCATCATTTTGAGTACCTAAAGTTGCGATGGAAAGACTTTGGGTTTGTCCGCGGGTAAAAAGTCCGGAACCGTGCGTGCGCGGCAAAACACCGACTTCGCACGTAATAGACCGAATATCTTTAAAACCGCGTCCGTCAACCCTGCGCTTTTCTTCCAAAATCATGCGCCTGACTTCTTCCTGCTCAACTTCTTCTAAGGCAATTTTGATATCAGTCGCGCTCACTTCCTTACCTTCCAAGCCGCATCCTTCAAATTGAGCTAAATCGCCCGTTAAATCTTTCAAAAGAAGATTTGTCGCTTCTTCACGCTCTGCTTTTTCCCCTATTTTGTAAATCTTAGCTAACCGCGCGTGCGCGAGGGATTTGACTTTGCTGATAAGTGCGGGCCCAATATGATAGAGCGCGACTTCAACTTTTTTGCTTCCTGCAACCTTAAGAAGTTCTTTTTGAATCTCAAGGACACTTTTTAATTTCTCAGCGCCAAATTTTAAGGCCTCTTTGACTTTTTCTTCCGACAACTGTTTGCTTTCGGCTTCAATCATAATGACGCCATCGCCGCAACCAACCAGAACAATGTCTAAATCGCTTTCTTCTCTTTCTTTATAAGTCGGATTCAAAACAAGCTCACCATTGACCAATCCCACCCGCAAGGCTCCCACGGGGCCTTCAAATGGAATATCCGAAATCATAAGCGCGGCCGAAGCGCCAACCATGGCAAGGATATCGGGGTCATTTTCGCCGTCGCTGCTTAGAACCAAAGCGACGACTTGAACATCGTTATAAAATCCTTTTGGAAAAAGCGGACGAATGGGGCGATCGATCATGCGGGCAACTAAAATTTCACTCTCCGAGGGGCGGCCTTCACGTTTAAAAAAACCACCCGGAATACGGCCTGCGGCGTAAGTTTTTTCTTGATATTCAACCGTTAAAGGAAAAAAGCTTATGCCTTCTCTTTTTTCCTTAGACATGCATGCGGTTACTAAAACAACGGTGCCGCCGTAGGTTACGGTGACAGCGCCGTTGGCCTGTTTTGCGAATTTTCCAGTTTCAATAATTAAATTTTGAGATCCGTAGGGAATCTCAACGCGCCCTATCATAGACGAAGCCTCTTTCTTTTTTTATTAGCGGAGTTTAAGTTTGGTTACGGTCTCGCCGTACTTCTCGGCGTCTGAATCTTTAAGGTAGGCCAAAAGGCGTCTGCGCCTACCAATCATAATCAGGAGTCCGCGGCGAGAATGGAAGTCTTTGCGGTGAAGCTTGAAATGGTCCGTTAAGGAATTGATGCGCTCGGTTAAAAGCGCAATCTGGACACTGGCAGAGCCGGTGTCTTTGGTGTGCTGTTTGAAATCATCCGTGATTTCTATTTTTCGTTCTTTGACTAAAGCCAACTGTTCTTCTCCTTGTTATTTTTTATTTTTCTCATTTTTAGATTGGAGTAATTATACAATTCAAAACGGAATTCGTCAAGTTTTTACTCTCTACTCGCTTAATTTGTCGCAAACCGCTACAAACCCCTCAGTTAATTTCGCCATGTTGAAGTAATTGAGTGTTTTAAAAGTATCTGAAAGGCTTTCGGCGTTGGGATTACGATACGGGCCCGTATCTGTGACGAGGACAGCAGGAATTCCTTTTTTCCAAAAAGCCCAATGGTCAGAGTGAATAAAATCAAATCCAAGAACACTTTCAGCGGGCAGAGTACTTTTTTGCCTAAAGATTGACCCCACCGCATTTAGAAATTCCCACGATTTAAAATTGGCAACAAAGACAATAAAATTGGCCGTGTCCGGATAAAACAGTCCCATAAAAAGAGGATAGCGCTGCGAATATAAATCTGCGGCATAAACACCGACGGAATCGAGGATGACTGCCCCTTTGATAGGAACGCCGGCGGCTTTCATTTTTTCGAGATAAATCGCGCTCCCCATGTTTTTTGTGCCAAAAAAAGGCGGTTGACTGTTTGTAAAAGCCACGAATTGAAAAGATGCCTTCATCTCTTTTTGAGAAAGTGCCTTGGCTGATTCTAGAAGCACGGCCATTCCGCTGGCATTATTGTCCGCGCCCGGATTAAAGTACGAATCATAATGCGCGCCGACAACGATAACTTCGTTTGAATCGCGCGTACCTTTTTTTGAAGCGACAATATTGTATAATCTTTTATCGTTGATTAAAAATTCCTGGCGCTCGACAGTTAAACCCGCTTTTTCAAAAGAAGAAACAATGTAGTCCGCGGATTTTTGTAAATTATCATATTGCTCAAGGCCTCTCCAGCCAATGTCTTGAGACAAGACCTGGACATGGCTCTTTAAATCCTTAGCTAATGCTTCTTGAGTTTTTGTATAGGATGTTAAGAATTTTTTCGACGAATGCCACCCATAAGTCGAAAAAACGGTCACAGCGGCCAAAGCAATAACAAGAAGAATTCTAATAAATTTTTTCATGGCGTGACGGGTTTAATTTCCTGGGGAGTGACAACGATACAGTTGCGGCCCGAAGCCTTCGCCAAATACAGCGCTTTATCAGCTTGCGAAATTAAATCACGGAAATCTTTCACCGCAGTGGAAGGAAAACCGCTTATGCCAACGCTGATCGAGAGCTTAACTATTCCTTTACCTTTTACCGTAAACTTTAGATCCGAAATTATTTTGCGGATTCGCTCAGCCGCGATTTTCGCATTATCAGCATTTGTCTCTGTCAGAATGACGCAAAATTCATCGCCGCCATAACGCCCGACAATGTCAGTGCACCTCAGGCCATTTTTAATGATATCCGCGACTTGCTTTAAAATGCTATCGCCTCTTTGATGGCCGAATTTATCATTAATGACCTTAAAATAATCAACATCGACCATCATGTAGGAGAGATTCAAATTGTACCGCTTGGCGCGGATAAGCTCTTCTTCGAGGCGCTTAATCATAGAGCGGCTATTGAGCAACTTTGTCAAACTGTCCTGCTGAGCCATTTTCTTTAAATGTTTTTCGAGGCGCTTTTGCTCGCTGATGTTCTGCAACGTAACAATCACGCGCTTAAAAGTTTTTTCATACCTATCCGGAACAGAAACCCGCAGCAATACGTCATATAACTTTCCGCTCAAAGTCCTGCTTTTAAATTCGGCCTCAAAATATTTTTTACCGCTCGCCAAGGCCACAAATTCATCGATGAGAATCCGGATAGCCCCCTTGGCAAAGGTACGGCCAAGATTGGAAATAAGCTCCTTTTTTGACTTCGCGCCATAAAGAGCCAGGCCGGCTTTATTGACATCAATGATTTTTATATTGCGGAAGGTATCGACAACTACCTTGGGGTTCGCCGTTAAATATTTTCGAAAATCTTTAAC
>CAZBRU010000073.1:1857-4965 GCA_964494585.1 uncultured Planctomycetales bacterium | reverse complement strand
AGCTCAGTTGGTTAGAGCGTTTCCTTGACATGGAAAAGGTCAGAGGTTCGAGTCCACACGGGTCCATTTTAAAGAGTCACAAGTACGCCCGCCCTGGCCAAAAATAAAAGATAATTGGCGGGCCAGGGAGTCTTGTCGGGTCCACCAGGCTTCACTGAACAGCTTTCGCGTTCAGTTCCGCCCGGCTTCGCCGGAATAAATTAAAATCCGGCGAAGTTTAACACGAAAGTATTAAACGAAGACGGATGGAATACAAAACAGATTTAGATAAATTACGGCACAGCACGTCTCACGTCATGGCACAGGCGGTGCAGGAGCTTTGGCCCGACGTGAAAGTCACCATCGGCCCGGCGATTGAAAACGGATTTTACTACGATTTCGATCGTAAAGAGCCGTTTACGCCGGAAGATTTGGAAAAAATTGAAAAAGCCATGCGGCGGATCATTCAAGAAAAACCTGTCTTTAAACAAAGTTTTATACCCAAAAAAGACGCGGTTCAAGTGTTTTTGAAAATGAAGGAAACCTACAAAGTCGAACTCATCGAGAATATTCGCGACGAAAAGGTGTCAATTTTTTATACCGGTGAAAAGTGGTTCGATCTGTGTAAAGGGCCGCACGTAAAAAACGCGGGCGAGATCAAGGCGTTTAAATTACTTTCCGTCGCCGGGGCGTATTGGCACGGCGATGAGAAAAATACAATGCTGCAGCGCATTTACGGGACGGCATTTTTTTCGCAAAAAGAACTCGACGAGTATTTAAAACTTTTGGAAGAAGCTAAAAACCGCGACCATCGAAAACTGGGAACACAACTAGACCTTTTTAATATTTATCACGAAACCGCCGGCGCCGGATTAATTTTTTACCATCCAAACGGTGCGATGCTGCGCAAGATCATTGAAGATTACGTGCGGGCACAGCATTTAAAACGCGGGTATCAATTTGTCATGACACCGCATATTTTAAAAAGCGATTTGTGGAAAATTTCCGGCCACTCCGAGCATTATCGGGAGAATATGTATTATTTTAAAGTCGATAATGAGGAATACGCGGTCAAGCCGATGAATTGCCCGGGGCATATTTTAATTTACAAATCTAAGTTACGCTCCTACAGGGAGTTACCGATACGTTATTTTGAACTCGGCACGGTTTACCGCCAGGAAAAAGCCGGCGTGTTGCACGGGCTTCTTCGGGTGCGCGGTTTCACGCAGGACGACGCGCATATTTTTTGCCGTGTTGATCAAATCAAACCCGAAGTCATGGGTGTTGTCGATTTTGTTTTTGATGTGATGAATGATTTTGGGTTTAAAGATATTGATATTGAAGTCAGCACGCGTCCGACGGATTTTATCGGAAAAGTAGAAGATTGGGATGTGGCAACCAAAGCGCTCGAAGATTCTTTAAAAGAAAAAAAGATTTCCTACAAAGTAAGCGAAGGCGAAGGCGCTTTTTACGGGCCTAAAATTGATTTTAAATTAAAAGACGCGCTCGGCCGGCATTGGCAGTGTGCCACCGTGCAGTGTGATTTCGCGCTTCCGGAACGTTTTGGCCTTGACTATGTGGATGAAACGGGAAAAACGTCTCGGCCCATCATGCTTCACCGCGCGATTTTGGGAAGCCTGGAAAGATTTTTAGGAACTTTGATTGAACATTACGCGGGAAATTTTCCGCTGTGGCTCGCGCCTGTTCAAGTTATGATTGTTCCGCTTAAACCTGAACACGAGGCGTTTGCGCAAAAATTTTCTGCCGATTTGCAAAAAGAAGATTTGCGGGTTATAATTAACGACGGCCGTGAGACTTTAAACAAGCGTATTCGTGAGGGTTCTTTGCAAAAAATTCCTTACATCGTGATTATCGGTGACAGGGAAGTTAATGAGGGAAAAGTTTCGGTAAGAAAACACGGGGTGGGCGACGAAGGAAGCTTAGCCGTTTTAGAATTTATTGATAAATTAAAAACAGAAGTTTACGAAAAGAAATACAATTAAACTACAGGAGGAGTTGCGATTTTAAAATTTATTCGTGTCAACGAGAGAATTAATTCGCCCGAAGTTCGCGTGATTGGGCCTAATTCCGAACAAATCGGAGTTATCAGTATCAACCGCGCGATGGAAATGGCAAGAGAACATAATCTTGATTTGGTGGAAGTCGCTCCGACGGCAAAACCGCCGGTCTGCCGCATCATCGATTTTAGCAAATATAAATATGACCAACAGAAAAAAGAACGCCGGGATAAACGCCGCCAGCACATCAGCCATTTAAAACAAATTCGCGTCAAGCCTCACATTGACGAAAATGATTATCAAGTTAAGCTGCGCCAGGCCATCACATTTTTAGAAAAGAAAGACAAAGTGAAAGTGAATTTATTTTTTCGCGGCCGTGAAATGAGTTATAAGGCGCTTGGGAGCCGTATCATTGACCGCTTTGTTAAGGATCTCGATGAACACAGTTTGGTCGAAAAAGCACCTCTTATGGAAGGGCGCGTCTTGTCAGTGGTCTTTGGGCCAAAATCAGAAAAAACACAAGTGAAAGAAGAGCAAAATGCCAAAACTTAAAACGAATCGTTCAGCAGCCAAACGCTTTCGACGGACCAAAAGCGGAAAATTAAAACATCGAAGCGCCATGCGCGGACATATGCTGCGCGGTAAATCGTCGAAGCGCAAACGCCAACTCCGCCGGGGAAAGTATGTTTCAAAAGTACAGGAAAAATCGATAAGATTGTTGTTGCCGTATTTGAAATAATGGGTAGGGGCGGCTCGCGAGCCGCCCATACAGAGAAGATTCATTAAAGGAGATACACATGCCTCGCATTAAACATGCTGTTAAAACACACAAACGCAAAAAGCGTCTTTTAAAGCGCGCTAAGGGGATGTTTGGCCAGCGCAAAAGCCGCTATCAGCAGGCCAAACGCACGCTCATAAAGGCCATGGTGTATTCCTACCGTGACCGCCGCGTTAAAAAACGTGAAATGAAAAAACTTTGGATTATCCGCATCAATGCCGCGTGCCGCAGCCATGGCATGATGTACAGCCGTTTTATTAAAGGCTTGATCAATGCCAAGGTCGGTATCGACAGAAAAATACTTTCTGAAATTGCTATTCATTCACCGGAGAC
>CAZBRU010000073.1:0-1757 GCA_964494585.1 uncultured Planctomycetales bacterium | reverse complement strand
ATGCCGTGGAATTTTGAGGAACTTAGAAGGAAGGCAGAAGAAGAAATTTCCGCGGCAGAGAATGCCCAAGCCTTAGAAGAACTTCGTATCAAATATTTAGGCCGAAAAGGATTAGCCGCCGAGATTTACGCAAGCCTGAGCAGTGTCCCCGCCGAAGAAAAACCCGCCGTCGGAAAAGGCGCGAATGACTTTAAAAATAAAATCACCGCGCGGCTTGAAGAAAAACAAAAAAATCTTCAAACTTCCCAAGGCGCGTCCGTTCAAAACACAATCGATGTTACTATTCCCGGCGCGGCCAACGAAATCGGCGCACGCCATATTTTAAGACAAACCACAAACGAAATTTGTTCCATCTTTGAGAACTTAGGGTTTGTCGTCATGGAAGGCCCGGAGATCGAGACGGAATTTAATAATTTTACGGCGCTGAATATTCCCAGTGATCATCCGTCGCGTGACGCGTTTGACACATTTTACGTTGAAACAGAGACGAAAGAGCCGCGTCTTTTGCGCAGTCACACGTCGCCGGCACAGGCAAGAATTATGAAGGCGCACAAACCTCCGCTCGCCGTGATTGTTCCGGGTAAAGTGTATCGGCCCGATGCTGTGGATGCCAGCCACTCTTTTATGTTTCATCAAATCGAAGGGCTTTTGGTGGATGAAAAAGTAACCCTTTCGCATTTAAAAGGATTGCTGGATATTTTTTGTAAAAAACTTTTTGGATCTCACGCGCGGACGCGCTTTAGGCCCCATTTTTTCCCTTTTACCGAGCCTTCCGCCGAGGTTGATGTTTCCTGTTATATTTGCGCAGGAAAAGGGTGTTCGGTTTGCGGCCGCAAGGGGTGGCTTGAAATCATGGGCTGCGGCATGGTGCATCCGAAGGTTCTTTCTGCCGTCGGGTACCCTAAAGGAAAATACACCGGCCTTGCCTTTGGTATGGGCGTGGAACGCATCACCATGTTAAAGCATGGTATTAACGACATCCGCATTTTCTTTGAAAATGATGTGCGGTTTTTAAATCAATTTTGAGTAATTTTTAGTTCATCACTTATGTTGACATATGTCAACACTTAGGATACACTTTCTTTAGGAGGTAAATTGATATGGCTACGCGCAATCCAAGGCTCATGGTTGTTTTAGAGCCCCCTTTATATCATTGGGTAAGACAAACGGCTAAAAAAGCAGGGCTTTCCTTATCTTTAAGGATTCGGGATTTAATTAAAGATGCCTATTCTGAGAGAGAAGATTTATATTGGTCGCAAGAAGGAGAAAAAAGGTTGGCTACTTTCAATCGGAAAACTGCGATTTCTCACGCCGATGTAAAGAAGCGGCTTGGTATAGAATAGCGCATGATTCATAACGTTATTTATCATGCAGACGCCATTCAAGATTTAGAAAAATTAAATCATCACCTTCAAACAAGGATTATTAAAGCCATCGAAGAGCGCTTAACCAAGGCTCCTGAAATTTACGGCAAACCCCTTCGCTATAGCCTTAAAGGATTATGGTCACTTCGGACAGGCGATTATCGTTGTATTTATCGAATTGAAAAAGACGCAATAATTATTCTTCGTATAGGTCATCGCAAAGAGGTTTATGATAATTAAGCGTGTCAGTGGTTTCCTCTTTGTTTCTAGGATATACTTATAGTAGTAAATTTTCTCTTGGAGGGGGCTGATGAAAACATTCGTTTTCATTTTTAATGTTGTTTTTCTTTTTTTTTCGCTAATTTTCCTGCCGAATCTCTTTGCCCAATCCGA
>CAZBRU010000072.1:0-5264 GCA_964494585.1 uncultured Planctomycetales bacterium | reverse complement strand
ACTCCGGGAGAAGAAAAATCCATATGAAAAATTCCAAATAAAAACGCTATTTTTAAAATGGCTGAAAGGCATGAGCCGTCCATGTGAATCGTCGCGCCGACAGGGATAACAACTTCGCTGATGTCTTTTGGGACTCCGCTTTTTTGCGCGGCTTCTAAATTGGAAGGAATGGTCGCGACACTGCTTCCCGTGGCAAGCGCGGTTAAAGAAGCCGGGATGATGTTTTTCCAAAATGTTTTCACGCCTTCCATCTGTCCCGCAAGATAAGCGTACGTGGTGAATCCAACAAAGAAATAAAGAATGGAGATCGGATAATACACGGCAACCGCGCGGCCGTAGGAACCTAAAAGCTGCGGCCCGAAAACACCGACCAAATACGCGAAGTACGCGCCCAATCCAACCGGCGCGTAAAACATGATGTACGAAATGACTTTCATCATGACTTCATTGCCGGCATTTAAAAAATTTGAAAACGCTTTTCCTTTTTCTCCGGACGCCGAAGTTCCCAACCCCAAAAGCAGCGCGAAAATAATAAGCGCTAAAAGATTTTTTTTAGAAAAAATATCCGCAAAATCGGAAACAGTGAAGGCCTTCACGATTTGCTGGCCTACATCGCTTTGTTCAATGTTAACACCGGAACCTAAATGAATCTGAAGGCCTTGCGCCGGGGGAAATATTTTAACGGCAGAAATCATTAAAATGGATGAAATAACGCCGGTCAGGACAAAAACAATCATCATCCAACTAAAAATTTTCCCTAAACGCCGCAGGTCTGACATATTGGCAACGGCTGAGGAAATCGAAAAGAAAACAAGAGGAACAACCGCGGTGAAAAGAAGATTGAGGAAAATGTCGCCGAAGGGTTTTAAAAGGGCGGCTCTTTCCTTGAACACAAATCCAAGAAAAGAGCCGCCCAAAATCGCCGCAAGTAAAACTATCGTAAAGCCGTAACTTTTAAACCAGGATTTCGCCATTTATTTTTTGCAACAAGGACAAACGACAAAATAACTGGCTAAAAGCGCGAGCCCGGAAAGCCCGACGACGATGTAAATGATGCGCGCGATCGACGCGTTGCCAACAATTTGATCCACAAAATTTGTTCCCGTTAAACCAATCGAACCCCAATTCAACGCTCCAACGATAGCTAAAGCTCCTACGATTTTACATACCGTACAGGATTGCTTTAACATTTTGGTCCCTCCCTTGGTTAATGGTTATTGGATTTTCCTTCTACTCGCGTATCCTTCACCTCTTGTATGATACCACTCTATTTTAGGTTCGTCACTCCTCCAACATAAAAAAACTTCTTCACCATCGATGGTTGCCGGAAAGTCCACAAGGCCGATTTCGAAATTCCAATCTTTAAAATAACAGCCTAAATCTTCCATTTCATCCATCAAATGTTCAATCTGTAGCGTTAATTCCTTTTGTTCCCGTTCAACCAAAGGCGTCGTTTGAAGTAAAGACAACGCTTTAAGCCGCTTTCCTTTCACAAGGACATCTTCCGTGATTTTTTTAATCAAAGGCAAACGCTGATTGGCCTCTTCAACGGTAAATAATTTTTCTTTCATAAAATTTTCATTCTTATTCTGCTATTCCCCACTTCTTCTTTATAAAATCTCCGCGCCCTGAACCTTCATGATACATTTTATAGCGCAAAGGATTCTTTTTGTAATATTCCTGATGATATTCTTCCGCCGAATAAAAGGCTGACGCCGGCGTAATTTCGGTTGCCACCCGGTCAAATTTCTTCGACGCCTCGAGTTCTTTCTTGGACTTTTCAGCAATGCGTTTTTGTTCATCGCTATGATAAAAAATCGCCGTGCGGTACTGAGTTCCATAATCGGCAAACTGCTGATTAATTGTACTCGGGTCCACGTTGTGCCAAAAAACCTTAAGCAATTGTTCAAAGGTAACATCCTTCGGGTCAAAAGTGATTTCAACCGCCTCCGCGTGCCCGGTTGTGCCGCTGCACACTTCATCGTAGGTCGGGTTTTCCGTATGCCCGCCCGTATATCCGACGACAACAGACTTAACACCTTTGATTTTTGAATACGGCGGCTGCATGCACCAAAAACATCCGCCCGCGAATGTGGCTTTTTCCAGTTGAGGCATATTTCCTTCTCCTTTTTCCTTAATAGGATCTTCGGCAAAACTTAAATGACACATCAAACCAAAAACAAAAAACATCCAAATATATTTTTTCATGACACATCCATTCTTATCGTGCCGGAACAACATCTCCAGCCATCTTTTTCACAATCACGCCGTTGTCTTTTCGAATTAAAAGCCCGCCGTCGGAATCGATGTCGACGGCTTCACCTTCAAGCGTGCCGGATTGATCGACGACTTTGATTCTTTTGTGAAGCGTGCTTGAAGATTCTCTCCACTCCTCTGCAATCGAAGCAAATCCTTCTTTTTGAAAAAACAAATAACTTTTTTCAAGTTCGCGCAAAATTTCTTTTAAAATATCGACGCGGTTAAATATCTTTTTAGTTTCAGCAAAAAGCGACGTAGCTGCGGGCGGCAAAAGATCTTTTGAGGTATTGACATTTAAGCCCACGCCCAGCACGATAAATTTCACCTGATCGGCCTCCGCGCTTAGTTCCGTTAGAATGCCCGCCACTTTTTTCCCATGAATTAAAATATCATTAGGCCATTTGATAGAATATTCAAGATTTGTTATCTTTTTGAGGGCATTCGTCAGGCTGACCGCGGACAAAAGCGTGATTTTTGAAACTTCCATCGGAGAAAGCCTCGGCCTCAGGAGAAGAGAAAAATAAATTCCTTTTCCTTTCGGAGAATTCCAGCTTCGCCCCAAACGTCCGCGCCCTTTGGTTTGAGTCTCGGCGCAAACAACAAGCCCTTCGCCCTCGCCTTTTGTGCCAAATTCAAACGCAACATCCATCGTGGATGTGACATTTTCTTTTTGAATGATTTTTTTGCCAATGATTTTTGTATTTAAGTGAAATTGAATTTCGCTCGGCAGAAGTTTATCAGGGAAAGAAATAAGTTTGTATCCTAAATGGGGAACGGCTTCAATGGTATATCCTTCCGCGCGCAAATCTTCCATGTGTTTCCAAATTCCCGCGCGGCTGATATCGAGGTGTTCGCTGATTTCTTCACCGGAAAGATAATTGTCCGCGCTTTTTTTAAGAAATTCAACAATCTTTTCTTTCATCTCTCAGCTGACCTTCGCCGTTTTGCGAAGCCTTTCAACAACATCCGGAAATTCTTTTAAGAAATAATCGACGTCTTCCTGTTTTGTCCAGCGGCCAATGGTTACGCGAAGCGAACCCAAGGCCAGCTGATCTGATAAACCGATGGCGCGTAAAACATGCGAAGGCTCTAAAGCGCCTGACGTGCACGCCGAACCCATGGATGCGGCAATGCCTACCATATCTAAACTTAACACAAGCGATTCTCCATCGACACCTTCGAAAGAAAAATGGGCATTTTTTGGAAGGCGATCTGTGGAGTGGCCGTTTAAAATACTCGCCTTTATTTTCAAAACTCCGCTGATGATTTGATCACGCAAAACAATTTGTCTTTTCATTTCATTTTCTAAGGACGAGGCGCAGAGTTCAAGTGCTTTGGCCATGCCGACGGCGCCGGCCACATTCTGAGTCGAAGCGCGCTGACCTTTTTCTTGGTCGCCGCCTAAAAGAAAGGAAGCAATTTTAACGCCTTTCCTTATATAGAGAGCGCCTATTCCTTTTGGCCCGTAAAATTTATGCGCGCCTAAGGAAAGCAAGTCAATGTTCATCGTACTCACATTGAGAGGAATTTGTCCAACGGTTTGCACGGCATCAACATGAAAATAAACACCGCGTTCACGCGCGATTTTTCCGATTTCCGAAATGGGTTCGACGGTTCCGATTTCATTATTAGCGTGCATGATAGAAATTAAAATCGTTTTATCGGTGATTGCGTTTTTAACTTGGACTGGGTCAATTCTGCCGTACTTATCGACCGGAAGCCATGTCACTTTAAAACCTTTTTCTTGAAGCCTTAGCAAAGGTTCTTTAACGGAATGGTGTTCAATCGAGGAGGTGATGATGTGATTACCCTTTTTGGACAAACTTTCAGCTGCACCAAAAATAGCGTAATTATTACTTTCACTGCCGCCTGAAGTGAAAATGATTTCATCGAGCTTCGCGCCGATAACGTCCGCAATTATTCTACGGCTTTGTTCTAAGGCCTTTTTGGCCTCGCGGCCGAAAACGTGAGGGCTTGAGGCATTGCCGAAATGCAGAAAAAAGTAAGGCTCCATGGCCTTCGCGACGAGAGGATCCGTCGGCGTTGTGGCCGCGTAATCAAAATAAATTTTTTGCATAGTTCACATGATACATGCTTTGAAATGGGCTGTCAACAAAGTGAAGGGCCCCCACCGTTTTGCTTCGCAAAACGAAGCAGTGGGGGCCCATTTTCGTCTCTCAGACACCAGATTGGACTCTGGTTAAATTATTTTAAAGCCAATTCCGGCTCTTTTTTATCAAAAATTGTGACTTTTGGCGCTTTAGAACTTCCGCTTTTAACAGTCACGGTATGATAATTGGTATCGCTTTTATAATAGTCAATGCCGCGTTCAATATATTGTTCGTCGATGCGTTTAGGCAAAAAGAATTTCTGGCAGACAGCCTTCGCCTTTTCTATGCTAAACCATTTGCAGCAGTACACATCAATTGAAATATAGTCTTTGGGGGTAAGCGTGTGAATGACAACCGAGCTTTCAATCAAAGGCGCCCATCCCGAAAGACCGGCTTTATCAGGAAACCTTTTTTCGTCGCTTCTAAAAATACTTGGCGGCGATTGTTTTTCCATCCCTAACTCATCGACGATTTCATCTAAGAACTGGTAACACAAACTTAAATCATCGCACGCGCCGGGTTTACATCCGTATAAATCGAGCAAAAGCTGATAACCAAAAACCTCTGTCTTCGGGGTTGCTGTTTTGATTTTGGGCCTCCTTTGGAGTGGCTTTGTCATTGCACAATTTCATATTACTATAACGTGTTTCGATTTCAAGAAAAAACTCTCTTTTTCTCGAAGTAAAATATTTACTTAAATTTGAATGGTGTATAGTACAATATTTTACATCTTGAAGTCAATAAATTTATGAAAACCTCTTACCTCAAATATGTTTCACCTAAGGTCATTTTTCTCCTGGCGTGCATCTATGTCATCGCAACAAACTTAAATACACTTTTTCAATTCTCCCGCATTTCCATTTTTTCAAAAAAAACTGATATCGCCATTGAACC
>CAZBRU010000071.1:2435-5390 GCA_964494585.1 uncultured Planctomycetales bacterium | reverse complement strand
AAATCGCCTTATAATATGATATACTTATTTTTCTAGTACTAACACGCTATGAATGGGAGGGGTTTAAGTGACTAAAAATATTCATTTAAAAAATGCGGCTCTGGTTTTTGTCTTATCATTGTCTTTAGTTGGTTGCGACAAGCTTTCATTTTTATCGAAATATCTTCCTTTCATCGGCCACAAAGAGGAAGCTCCTTCCGCGGTACCTGCAGAAGCTCAAGCCCCATCACAGCCCGTTGACAAAAGCAATACATTAGCTAAGGTCGGCAAATGGACGCTCACGCCGGATGAATTTAAAACCCGCCTCGCGGGACTTAAAGATTTAATCGGCGATTACAATATTGACGATCCGCAGACTAAAAAGGAAGTCTTAGATGAAATCATTAATCAAGAACTTCTTGTTCAAGAAGCGCAGAATACAGGCGTGGGTTCACGTAAAGATATCACTGATGCCGTAGAGGAATTTAAAAGGACACTCTTGGCCCGTGAAATGTTTACGAAAATCACCGGCGACGTCGAAGTGACTGCTCAGGAAGCGCAGGATTATTACAATCAGAACAAAGACCTTTTTACGGAACCTGCTGAATGGCATGTGCGCGAGATTGTTGTCCCCGCTCAAGAGGATGCCAAAGCGATTTTAATTGAACTTTTACAAGGCGCGGATTTCGCGGCCCTGGCCCAAACGCGTTCTAAAAGCGAAAGCGCCGCGAAAGGCGGAGATTTAGGATTTATGAAAGAACCTAAATTTCCTCAAATGGCGATCGCGCTTTCCACGCTCGAGGTAGGTGCCACAAGCAGTGTTTTTAAAGGCCCGGACGGTTTTTACATCGTAAAACTTGATGAAAAAAAAGGCGGCAACGCTAAAAAATTTGAAGATGTCAAAAGTGACATTAAAGACGGCCTGACGATTATGAAAAAACAGCAAAAGCTTGTAGCCTTTATTGAAGAATTAAAGAAAAAAACGCCGATTGATATTAACAACGATCTTTTGAAATAAGGAAAAAATTTTTCTATGGCCCTCGACCTGCGTTCAATAGACAAAAAACAAGTTCTCCTCTTTATTGTGGCGATTGGTTTAGCGCTTTTGGCCGCGGTTTTATCCATCAACTGGATTGAAGACAGTTCGAAAAAGAAAGCGGCGCAGCTTGCCGGCCAAATGGAAAGCCCTAAAATCAAAGAGCTTGCCGGGCGCATTGATAATTTAGAACAGCAGAATCAGGCATTGGCCCAAAGGCAAAACGCCCTTATGCAGGCCACTCAAGAGCAGGCTGCAAGCAGGGCCTCGACGCCGGCCAGGCAGGCGTCTTTATCTTTTAAAATGCCCGCCGGAAAGCGCGCCATCACGGTGACCATTGATCGCTTAGCCGCCGTTGGAGGGCTTGTCTCACCCGGAGATTCAGTTGATATCATTGTGCATCTCGCAACGCCTTCGGATACACAGCAAAAATCATCCACCACGACCGTGACGCTGTTTCAGAATATTCTTATTCTCGCTGTTGGTTCTAATACCGAGGCGGGCGTAAAAACTGATGAACAGAGAGCCGCCTCACTTCCCATCACCCTTGCTTTAAGTCCTCAAGAAGCGGAACTCATGTCGTTTGCACAGCAGCACGGCACACTTCAGTTGGTTTTGAGGTCTCCGTCTGAAACAGAATCCTATGTTTTGCCGCCGGCGACATGGCAGTCTTTGTCCCAGTACATTAAAAGCACACAAGGGACAGACCTTGGCGTTGATTCAACAAGCAAGCTTGTGATTCCGGAAAACCCCATTGAAGTTTTCCGAGGAGGCCGCTAACTTTTTATGGGCCATTCTCACTGTGTTAAAAATATAAAATTTACGATAGCCCTCGCTCTCGCATTCATGTTGTTTTCTTTTCCGCTTCGCGCTGAAGAAGAAAGCCCAACAGATTATCCTCCCGCAATAAATATTTCCATTGTTAAAGGTGATTTGGAAACAATTAAGACGGAAGGGTTAACCCGCGTTTCTATCACGAATCCCGAAGTTGCGGACGCGACAAAAATTGAAGGCGACCGTATTGTGATGCTGGCTAAGGCCTCGGGACAAACCACTGTTTTTTTGTGGGATAAACACGGGAAGCGTTCCGCCGTGATTCATGTTTCCGGCGAGAATTTAAACCTTCTTCAGGCCCGCCTTGAAAAACTTCTTCTTCAAGATAATTTGAGCGGTATCAAGACAGAAATTAATCAAGAAGAGGGAAAAGTTGTTTTAAACGGGCGGATTCTAGAGAGTGAAAAAGCGGATTTTGATAAACTTATCAGCCCTTTCGCTGATAACGTGATGAATCTTGTTTATGTCGAAGACGCGAAAGATGATTTGGTTCAAATTGACGCCCAAATCGTCGAGCTTAGTTCGAGTTTTAGTAAAAATATGGGAATTGAATGGAAATCCGCTTTGACTTGGGGAGAAACAGTGCCGGCCGTTGATTCAAAGGCAGACCTCTTTAAGATTGGTTTTTTCAGCCGCACGACTCCGATTACAGCAACGATCAACGCGCTGATTACCGAGGGGAAAGGGCATGTTCTTTCTAAGCCAAAACTTGTCTGTTTGAGCGGCAAGGAAGCAAAATTCTTGGTGGGCGGACAAATTCCGATTACAACCACAACGACGACCTCCGGTGGAAATGTTCAATCGAATGTTGAATTTAAAAGTTACGGCGTCAATTTAACCATTAACCCGACGATCAGAGACGGAAAAATCGATATTATTTTAGGGCTCGATATCAACGACATTGATTCCGCGAATGCCGTTGGAAATAATGTTGCTTTTACCACGCGCTCCGCCCAAACCCAGCTTTATCTTGAAAATGGCCAGACGGTTGTTCTGGCAGGTTTGATTAAGCGTAACGATGGTGAAACCATCAAACGGATTCCTTTTCTTAGCGATATTCCGGTTATCGGGGCGGTCTTTCGTTCGTATAAAAATGTTACGCCGAA
>CAZBRU010000071.1:0-2335 GCA_964494585.1 uncultured Planctomycetales bacterium | reverse complement strand
AACAAAGGCGGAGTGGGAAAAACTTTTATTTCCGTCAACGTCGCTGTCTCGCTCGCGCTTGACGGCCACCGGGTGCTTCTGCTCGATTTAGATTTTGAAGCGCGCCAGGATATGGCGCGCATGTTAAACGTTGTTCCGCGTTATGCCATTGTCGACCTTTTGTCAGAATCCGAGAAACCTGATTTTAAAGAAGTCTTACAAAAGCAAGTCATCACGCATTCTTCCGGCGTGGATTTCCTGCCCGGTGTTATTCAAACTAAACAAATCGGACATATCACACCGGATAATATTAAACTTTTCCTAAAAAATATTGTTCCATTTTACGATTACATTGTGATTGACGCGGGGACGGCCTTTAGCGAAACCGTGATTACGATTCTTGACCATTCCAATTTGATTTTGCTTGTGGCGACACCCGACATTTTGGCTGTTTATCAGGCCAGATGGACATTGGATGTTTTACAAAGCCTCCATTTTCCTTTAAAAATGGTTAAACTCATTTTAAACCGTTCGGAAAGCAAAGGCGGCGTGGCCTGGCAGGAGGTGCGTTCGGCCTTGCCGTGCGAAATCTTCGCTCATATTCCATCCGACGGAAAAGTGGTTGGAATGGCACTTAACCGCGGTGTGCCCTGCGTCATCGACAGCCCTAAAAGCCGCGTGGCGGAAGCCTTCAAGAAAATGGAAGAAACAATTTTGAAAGAAGATATTTTTGTTCAAGGCACGGAACTCATTCAGCTTAGAAAAGTGACGGAGGCAACGGACAAGAGCGCGCAATTTTGGGAAAAATTTGGGATATCGCAGCAAATTTTAGAAGGTAAAGAAGCGTTTATTCGCAGTGAAGAAGATGAGCTCGTGAAATTAAAAAAGAAGATTCACGAAAAATTAATCGAAAAATTAGACCTGCAGAGAATTTCCATCGAATCTTTAAGCGACCCGCGCCAGTCCAAGGCCCTTCGGGCGACAACCGAAAAAATCGTGAGCGACCTTTTAACCGAAGAGGCGGGGGCCATCATCACATCTCACCAAGAGCGCAGCCGCCTGGTGAAAGAAATTTCCGACGAGGCTTTAGGGCTTGGCCCTTTAGAAGATTTGCTTGCCGACCCCGAAATCACCGACATCATGGTCAACAATAAAAGCGAAGTTTATATCGAAAAAGCCGGCAAGATGATTTTGACCAATAAAAATTTTATTTCCGATGAACAGGTACGCGCGATTATCGACAGAATCATCGCGCCACTCGGTCGTCGTATTGATGAATCGACCCCCACCGTCGATGCCCGGCTTCCCGACGGGTCGCGCATCAATGCCATCATTCCGCCGCTTTCGCTAAACGGGCCGATGCTGACCATTCGCAAATTCGGGCGCGAACGCTTTACCATTGAAGATTTGGTGGAGCGTTTTTATTCCTTGTCCCAGCCTATGGCGGACTTTTTAAATGCCTGCGTCTTGGGGCGGAAAAATATGATTATTTCCGGCGGAACAGGGGCGGGAAAAACAACGCTTTTAAATGTGGTTTCTTCTTTTATTCCTGAAAGCGAACGCATTATCACGATTGAAGACGCCGCGGAACTAAAATTAAAACAAATGCATTGGGGAAGGCTGGAGGCGCGTCCTCCGAATATCGAAGGCCGCGGACAGGTGACGATTCGCGACCTTTTTATTAACACCCTTCGCATGCGCCCGGACCGTATTATTATCGGCGAGTGCCGCGGCCCTGAGATTTTAGATATGCTGCAGGCCATGAACACGGGCCACGACGGCTCTTTAACAACACTTCACGCCAATTCAACCCGCGATGTTTTGATTCGCATGAGTTCCATGATGCTTTTAAGCGGGATTGAACTTCCCCTTCGAGCGATGTATGAAATGATTGGAACCGCCATCGACATGGTTGTTCATATCGCCCGTTTTTCCGACGGCTCAAGAAAAATTACAGGCATCACCGAGGTCGTCGGCATGCTCGACGGCCAGCTTGATTTAAAGGATATTTTCACCTTTGAGCAAACCGGCCTGAACGCCGACGGAAAAGTCTTAGGGCAGTTTAAACCCACAGGATATATTCCGGCCTGCTACCAGGATTTAATCACCCGCGGTATTCCTCTCAAAAAAGAAATCTTCACAGCGCGTTAAATTTAAGAGATGAAAATTCTTAATCTTACAAAAAACCGCGTTCTCGCCGAGAATGCAAAGCGCGCGGACACTTTTTTTCTTAGACTTAAGGGGTTTATTGGACGCGCTCATTTGAACCCGGGCGAGGCCTTGGTCATTAAAAATTGTCAGGGCATTCACATGATGTTCATGCGCTTTGCCATTGACGCGATTTTTGTGGATAAAA
>CAZBRU010000070.1:2508-5435 GCA_964494585.1 uncultured Planctomycetales bacterium | reverse complement strand
TTTTCAGGTAGAATACCTCGAATTTTCGCATTTCATTTAATTTAAAAATCTATAACTTCATGAAATCATTTGTCTTAGGCATTGATGTGGGAGGCACCAATATTAAGGTTGGGCTTATTGGTGCGGGCGGCCGCGTCATTTCCAGAACTAATTTAGCCACAAAGAGTTTTGTTCGCCGTAAAAATAAACTTATTGGCGCCCTTGTTGAATCCTGCCAAAAAATCATTTCTGCTCACAACCTTCAAAAAGACGACATCCTTGGAATCGGCTTAGGGTTGCCCGGCCTCGTGAATACAAAAAAAGGGTTTGTCCATACGCTTGTCAACATTCCCGGCTGGTCGAATATTCCGCTCGCGAAAATCATTAAACAAAAAACAGGTATTCCAACTATTATTGATAACGATGTCAATGTTATCACCCTTGGCGAATGGAAATTTGGCGCGGGGCGCGGCGCGAAAAACATGGTGTGTTTTACCTTAGGAACAGGCGTCGGCGGCGGATTGATTATCAATAATGAACTTTACCGCGGCCAAGGTTTTTCGGCGGGTGAAATCGGGCATATTCCTTTAAATGAACACGGGGACAAATGCGCGTGCGGCGGCGAAGCCTGTTTGGAACGCGCGATTGGCAACCGCTATCTACTTATCAAGGCTAAAAAAATTTTTAAAAGCAACTCAATCACGCTCGAAGAAGTCAGCCGTTTAGCAGGTAAAGACAATTCCAAGGCGATTTTGTTTTGGGAAGAAGCGGCGGGGCATTTAGGGTGCGCCCTTACCGGAGTTATCAATTTATTAAATCCTGACCGCGTTGTGATTGGCGGGGGAGTCAGCGAAGCGTTTCCTCATTTTATCAAACCTCTTTATAAAACCATTCGCGAGCGGGCTATGAGTGTTCCGGCGGCCATGGTTAAAATTGTTCCGGCACAGCTTAAAGTCGACGCTGGCTTAATAGGATCATATGTCTTGGTTAAAAATGCTTTTGCACGCTAAAAAATTTAGCCAAAAGAATTTTCTTGGAATCTTTCTTTTTCTTATTATTCCTGTGGTTGGATTTGCCGCCGAAGGCGATACCAATCAAGAAGAAATGGCCAATGCCTTACGCGTTCCCGCTGAAAATCGTTTAACCGATGAGATTTTAAATTCTGCCTCAACAACGGCCTTGAAGGAAAGCACATCAACAGCCGTGCCGGTTGAACAACCCAAAGAAAGTTCAAGCCCCAAAACTTCCGTGCCGCCCACGCCTATTGAAATCAACGGCGATCAAGTCCAGTTTATCATGGAAAGAAACGCGATGCAGGCGACGGGAAATGTTTCCATTGTTCAAGGTGTGACAAAATTGACCTGCGACCGCGTGGAATTTTCACGCGACACAAAAATCGCCGTTGCCGACGGCCACGTTGTTTTAACTTCGCCAAAGGGTATTATTTCCGGTGATAAAATGACTTATAACTTTGATGAAATGTCGGGAAATCTTGAAAACGCGAAAATTATAACCATGATGGAAAATCAAGTTGAAGCTCCAAAAGTTGTTTTGCCCGGGCAGGCTATCGAGGAGTATCCGGCTCCGAGCAATGTGACTATGTATGGCGTTGCCAAATCCGTCGCTAAAGTCGGCGAGAATCAAATCACAATGAGGCGAGGCGATATCACAACCTGTGATTTAGCTAAGCCGCATTATTATTTAAGAAGTAAAAAAATAGATATTTTTCCTAAAGATAAAATCGTGGCGCGCAACATGAAAATGTATGTCGGTCGTGTGCCGATCATGTATATCCCCAAGATGACTCAAGAAATGGACGGAAAACCGCGTGTGCAGTATATCCCCGGATACAGTAAGTTATGGGGAGCATATTTGCTGCAGCTCTGGCGCTTCACTTTAAATGATAATGTTAAAGGCATTTTGCATCTTGATTATCGGGAACGTAAAGCCTTTGCTCCTGGAGCTGATGTAGCTTACACGAGTAAAAACATGGGAGAAGGCAGTGTTCGGCTTTATTACATGAACGAACTCACGCCAGGGTATCGTCATTTTTGGCAGGCCTCTTCTTACGGCTCTAACCCAAGTAAAGTCAAAACTATTTATAGGGAAAGGTTTCGCGCGGAATGGCGTCATAAATGGCGTATTGATGAGACAGCGGATATGACGTTGCAGTATTCAAAGTTAAGCGATGACGGCATTTTAAGGGATTACTCCAAAAGGGAATTTCAAAAAGATTCGAGTCCGCAGACATTTTTTTTACTGACCAAAGCTTTGACAAACGGTATCGCCAGTTTTCGCTTGGACGGCCGCGTCAATCGATTTGCGGCCGGTATCGAAAGACTTCCGGAAATTAAATATGACGCCAGCAGTATTCCGTTACCTAAAGGATTTTATTTTTCGACAGAAAACACATTTTCAAATCTTGCCAGTAAGCAGGCCTCACCAACGGAAGTGCGCCTAGAAACGATGCGCATGGATTCCTTAAATCAAATTTCATATCCCATGAAAGTTGGTTTCGTTGAGATGAAGCCGTTTGTGGGCCAGCGTGAAACGTATTATAGTAAAACCAAAGATACTTCTAAATATGATGTGACGCGCAGTATATTTTTAACAGGGGCAACCCTTAGCACAAACTTTTATCGTGTGCTTGACATCCACGGAAAATTATTTGGAGAAGAATTTCACCGCCTGCGCCACGTGGTTACGCCTCAAGTCGATTATACGTATCAACATACACCGACCATTCCTTCATCGCTGTTAGATACGTATGACGGCGTGGATTCTCTTGGCCGTATGCACACCATTCTTTTTAGCTTAATTAATAAAATACAGACCAAACGCGAAGGAAGATCCGCCGACTTAGCCAGGGCGACTCTTTCAGCACCTTTTAATCTAAAAGAGAATCCAGGCAAGGGAGGTTTTGACCATATCAAAACAGATTTTGAAGT
>CAZBRU010000070.1:0-2408 GCA_964494585.1 uncultured Planctomycetales bacterium | reverse complement strand
AAATGGATCTTGACTATAGAGTAAAACCGGGAGAAGGAAGCGAAATCCTTCTCGTGTTTCGCTTAAAGGCTTTTCCGGATATTGGATTTGATTTTGGAAGCGGCTTTAATAAACGCAAGGCCGGATCACAGGAAGCTCCACCACCGCCACTGTCACCATAAGAGGAGGTTAGGTTTGAAAATTGCCATCATTGGGTCAGGTTATGTAGGGCTTGTCACAGGGATTTGTTTGGCTGAAATCGGCCACCATGTCATTTGCGTTGACAACGACCGGAAAAAAATCAGCCGATTAAAAAGAAATGAACTTCCCATTTTTGAGCCCGGCTTAAGGGAGCTCCTTATAAAAAATCGGAAAAATAACCGCATGTCTTTTACAACATCCATCCGCGATGCCGCCCTGCAGTCGACCGTGATTTTTATCGCGGTAGGAACTCCGTCCAAAGAAAACGGTGAAGCCGATTTAACGTTTGTGGAAAATGTTTCCCGCGAAATCGGGCAAAGCATCAACGATTACAAGCTTATCGTTGAAAAATCAACCGTGCCGGCGGCGACAGGAAAGCGCATTGAACGCACGATTCGCCTGAATCTGCCCAAGAGTAAAAATAAACATAAATCTCCTGTTGAATTTGATGTCGCTTCTAATCCGGAATTTTTAAAAGAAGGTTCGGCGGTCAAAGACTTTATGCATCCCGACCGCATCGTGATCGGCGTGGAATCTAAAAGGGGCGAAAATCTTTTGCGTGAAATTTATAAACCTCTTAAAGCCCCAATCGTTGTCACGGATATGAATTCAGCGGAGATGATTAAGCACGCGTCCAATTCATTCTTGGCAACCAAGATTTCTTTTATCAACGCGATTGCCCAGATTTGCGACAAAGTCGGCGCCGATGTTTTAAAAGTTGCGGAGGGCATGGGCTACGACAAACGCATTGGGCGCGATTTTTTAAATGCCGGCATAGGTTACGGCGGCAGCTGTTTTCCAAAAGACATTGACGCCTTCATTCGTTTGAGCGAAAAGAGCGGATATGATTTTTCTCTTTTAAAAGAAGTCAAAAATATTAACGAATCTCAAAAACAATCCTTTGTTAAATTAGTTGAAGATAAATTGTGGATTGTAAAAAATAAGACGATAGGAATTTTAGGCCTCGCCTTTAAGCCTAAAACAGATGATTTGCGAAATGCCCCTTCTTTAGAAATTATTGAGGCCTTGCAAAAAGAAGGCGCAAAAATTAAAGTCTATGACCCCGAGGCGATGGAAAAGGCTAAGGAAATTTTAAAGAAAGTGACATTTTGCCGAACGCCTTATGATTTGGCAGGGAATTGCGATTGTCTTTTAATTGTGACCGAATGGGATGAATTTCGCGGTTTGGATTTTTCAAAAATCAAAAAGCTCATGAAGCACCCCATTATTTTCGACGGACGCAATCTTTTCGATCCGATCAATTTAAAAGAAGCGGGATTTGAATATTACGGAATCGGAAGAGGAAGTTGAAGTTTTTTGAAAGGTTGTGGATTTGAAAGGCGTCATTTTAGCAGGCGGTTTAGGCAAGCGCCTAGACCCATTAACGCGCGTCACAAACAAACATCTTTTGCCCGTCTACAATCAGCCGATGATTTATTATCCTATCCGAACACTTGTTCAGTCCGGGATAAAGAATATTCTTATCGTCACGGGAGAGAAACATATCGGGGATTTTAAAAAACTTTTGGGAAATGGAAAAGAACTGGGAGCAAAGAATATTTCTTACGCCGTGCAGAAAGGTGAAGGCGGTATCGCGGCGGCCCTCATTTTGGCTGAGCATTTTGTCGGGAATGACCAGTGTGTTGTTATTCTAGGCGATAATGTTTTTGAATATCCCATTAGACCTTTTGTGGAAATGTTTAAAAAGCAAAAGACGGGCGCGCGCGTCTTAATTAAGAAAGTTGCCGACCCGAAGCGTTTTGGCGTTGTGAAATTTGGAAAAGGCAAAATTGTTTCCATTCTCGAAAAACCAAAAGTTCCGCCTTCTTTGTATATCGTGACCGGAATTTATATGTACGACCATAATGTCTTTGATTTTATCCGCACCATCAGGCCTTCGGGCCGCGGCGAACTCGAAATTACCGATGTGAATAACGTGTATCTTAAAAGAAGTAAACTTAGCTACAATGTTTTAAAGGGAAACTGGACGGACTGCGGCACCTTTTCTTCTTTGTTTAAAGCGAATCGAATCGCAGCCGCAAAATATTTTAGGGAATAAAAAGATGAAAACTATTTTGGTGACAGGCGGGGCGGGATTTATCGGATCACATTTCGTCCGCTATCTTCTCGAAAAACATTCTTACCGGGTCATCAATTTAGACAAATTGACATATGCTGGTAATTTAGAAAATTTAAAAGACGTGGCTTCAAATCCCCGTTATACATTT
>CAZBRU010000069.1:0-5693 GCA_964494585.1 uncultured Planctomycetales bacterium | reverse complement strand
CCAAGCGATTTTAAAGCATTCGCGAATTTATTGACTTCCCGATAAACTTCCCAGTATGTTAAAATCCTTTGTTCACCCGGCTCGCCTTCCCAAATCAGCGCCGCTTTATTTTTATTTGGCCCTTTAATATGCCGGTCAACGCAGTTGTAGCAGGCGTTCAATTTCCCGCCGATAAACCATTTCGCGAAAGGCGGTTTCCATTCCAAAATTTTATTCCATTTTTTAAACCAATCAAGCTTTCCCGCCCAATCTGCCCAATATTTTTCGGGATTTTTTTGTGCGTTTTTATAAATTTTGGCATCTTTAAAATTAGCTTGAGAAGAAAAAGATTTTGCGGGCTTAAAAACGCGGTTTTCTACAAGAAGCGCATCGACTGTATTTCTTGGTTTTGCTTTCATATGGAGTTATCTTTCATAAGTTCTATAATTCTTTTAAATTTTTCCCCTTCGGCAACTTTAAGTAATTCACAGAGCGCGGTTTCAACGCTTGTTAAACTTGCCCCCGCGTCTTTGATGCGCTCCACGCCAATCACTTTATTATGAGCAGAACGCGATGAAACAGCGTCGGAAACAACCTGAACTTCGTATCCTAAGCTGACTAAATCCATCGCCGTTTGATAAATGCAGACATGCGTTTCAATGCCGCAGAGAAGAACAGATTTTGGATTGATGTCATCCAGCTTTTGCGCAAACACGGCATCGCCGCAACAGCTAAAGGTTAATTTGGAAATGGGTTTGGAATGAATGAAAAATTTGGAAATCGGAGAAATAGTTTTTCCGATTTTTTCAGGGGCTTGTTCAGTGAGGAGAATGGGAAGTTCTAACGTTTGCGCGCCGGAAATCAGCATTTGTAAATTTTTAACCAGTTCTTCCCGCATGTAAATCAAGGGAAAGAGGCGCTCTTGAACATCAACAACCACAAGGCATGTGCTTTGTTGTAAGAGCATAAATAAAACTTTATATTTCCGATTCTAATTTTTTTATAAGGCCTTCGATATCGTGGACTGTTGACTTGGACAGAGTTTTCGCAACGGAAATTTCTTCTTTTAAATTTTTTAACAATGTCAGCATGCGCTTGACTTGCGATTCCTTTTTCTTTTCCCATGCCTCTTCGGGAGAAAGTTCTTCGCGGCTGCGCATGAGCGCGGTTAAATCTTTTCGCATTTCTCCGGCGTCTTTTCCTTTGCCAAAAACATTTTTCTTTAAATTCTCATAATCACGGCTGTCTAAAGTTTTTTTATTTTTAGCCAATCGAAGAACATCCACCGATTCGTAGCTCGGAATCGACGCGGCATCAGTTTCATCGACGTACTCTTCTTTTAAATACTGCGGCTCTTCTTTTTCTAAGAAAAAATAGGAACGCAAAAGTTTAAGCGCGGTCGCCTTGCGGATATTAATTTCCTTCGCCGCGTAAGCGTCAAAGGTTCCGTAGCCCCACGTTTTATAAAGCTTGTCTCTGTAAACAGAATAAAGCGCCCGGCCTAAATCAACCCATGAGGTTTTAAATCTCTTCGCGCAATCAAGCGTGTGGTCACGGACGGTATCGCCCGTCATTGTGGGATTAAATTCTTGCATGGTTCTCCTTAAAATTTATTGGACTTCGCGGGCGCAGGCCCGGAACTTGTAATCACACCGCAACCGATTCGGCCTCCGGCATTTCCGGTGGGCTGGCCAAAATCATCTTCTTTTTCGTGCAAGATAACGCTGCGGCCGGCGATATTGTATTTTCCGCCCGAAATGGCAAGGCCGGGAATAAAAGCTGTAAGCGATCCTGTACCATCGGCCATAATTTCAATGTTTCCCAAATCACCAGCGTGCGCGTGCATCATGCCGTCTTTCATCACAAGCCCGTGCGAAACATTTTCCGGATTGTAATGCCCGCCGGCGGCGGCGCCTTTTTCGGCACAATTGCCTTTGTCATGAACATGAAATCCGTGTTTTTCAGCGGGCGCACCGACAATTTTAGCATCGACATTAATCCCTTCACTTGTTTCCTCAAAATTGACCATCCCGCCGATAGTAGAATCCTCACCTGTTCCCTTGATTTGCGCAACAGCCTTTTCACCCGGAAGAGCATGCGCGGGTAAAGTTACAAAAACTAAGAATGACAATATTAAAAGTTCTTTTTTTACCATAAACCCCTCTCATTATCCGATATATGATTTAATTTTTGCCAGTAAATCTTCAATCTTAAACGGTTTCACAAAATAATCTTTAATGCCTTCAATTTTAAAAAGGTCCTGCAGTTTTTCTTTCGCGGTTAAGATGATGACGGGAGTATCTTTAAGATTTGTGATTTTCTTAAATTCTAAAAGAAAACTATAACCGTCCATTTTAGGCATTTGAACGTCTAAAAGAACAAGGGCGGGCTTTTCAATTTTTAGCCTTTCTAATCCCTCTATGCCGTCCGATGCTGTAATGACTTGATATTGCTGATTGGCTTCAAGATTCAGCTTGATCAATTTAACCATCGTGGGTTCATCATCAATGACCAAAACTTTTTTTGACATATTGTCCCCGCTTTCTTTTTTAGCTAAGTCGTACCGGAACTCTTTTAGCTCCCCAAGTGCCCGCTTTATTTTCAAAAAATCCTGGAATTGCAGTTGAGCAAAACGCACAGCAGCCGTTTTTGATATGATACTCTCCCAGCTCATACCAGTCACGCTCAATTATAACTTTTTTGCAGGAAGGGCAATATGTGCTCGAGCCGTCTTGGTCGTGGACATTTCCCACATAAATAAAATGTAGTCCCGCAGAAAAAGCAATCTCCCGTGCCCGCCGAAGCGTAGCGGCCGGCGTCGAAGGCGTGTCCATCATGCGAAAGTCAGGATGAAAAGCCGTAAAATGAAGAGGAACATCCGCGCCTAAATTTTCAAAAATCCATTTTGTCATTTCGTGAAGCTCTTTGTCCAAATCATTTTCGCCCGGAATTAAAAGATTTGTAATTTCAAGCCAAACCTTTGTGTGCGTTTTAATAAAATGAAGTGTATCTAAAACAGGTTTGAGCGCTCCGAGCGTTACATTCTTATAAAATCGTTCTGTAAAAGCTTTCAAATCAACATTCGCCGCGTCCATGTGTTTGTAAAATTCCGGACGCGCGGCATCCGTAATATAGCCCGCGGTTTTAGCGACGGGATGAATGCCGAGCTTACGGCATTCATCGGCAATGTCCATCGCGTATTCGGCAAAAATCACAGGATCATTATACGTGAAGGCGACGCTTCGACAGTCCAAGCGTTTCGCGGCTTCGGCAATTTGTTTAGGCGTTGCGGAATCGTTTAAGCGGTCGAACTCTCTCGATTTGCTGATGTCCCAATTTTGGCAGAATTTACAGCCTAAATTACAGCCTGCCGTTCCAAAAGAAAGTATGCTCGTGCCGGGAAGAAAGTGATTGAGAGGTTTTTTTTCGACAGGATCAATGCAGAATCCGCTGCTGCGGCCGTAGGTTGTGAGGATCATTTCGCCGCCCAAATTCTGGCGGACAAAACAAAAACCTCTCTGCCCTTCGTTTAAATGACAGTCGCGAGGGCATAAAAGACAGCGGACGCGCCCATCATTTGTTTTTTCCCAGAAACGGCCTTTGTAATTTGATTCCATCATAGTTTCGTCGAGGAATTAATTGACTTTCTTTGTCAATTCGATATTATATTATATTCTTGATTAAAGAAAAAGAAAGCTTTCTATGCCTAAAAAACCTTTTGAACCTAATTTAAAAACTCCTCCCGACCAGTGGAATCCGACGGAACGCGTTAAGACAAATTCTTATTTTGTTAACCGCGAATTCTATGTCCAATTCCGGGAAGATTTTCAGAAACATGTTTCAAGCGACGTTGAAACGCTCGCCAAATCCTACGGAATTTATCTCGAGTTTGATAGAACCAAAACCGGCGGCGTTTATGACGTGGATTGGATGTACATGATCCGCATCAGCATTCCCGGCGGCGGCCCGATTACTCCCGCCCAGTGGATGCTTTTCGACGAACTTTCTGAAAAATATACTTTAAATCCCCACATCAACAAACCTTCCCTGCGCCTTACCACGCGTCAAAATATACAATTTCATTGGGTTGATAAAAAAGGCGTTTTAGACATTGTCAAAACTTTAGCGGAAAACGACAAACGCAGTCTAAACGGCTGCGGTGACAACACGCGCAATGTCATGGGCTGCCCGCTTTCGGCGTATTCTGCTATTTTTGATGCCAATGCCTGGGCGCAAAAAGTCGGAGCGTATTTTCAGCTTCCTTTAGAGCCTTATATAAAGGTTTTTGAAATTGACCCGGCCAAAATCCGCAAACCCGGAGAATCATTTAAGTACGCGCCGAATCTTTTGAACCGCAAATTTAAAATTTCCTTTTCAACTGTCCATCGTTCTTTGGAAACGGGAAAAATTGTTGCCGATAACTGCGTCGAGGCGCTGACAAATGATTTGGCCATCGCTCCCATTGTTGAAAACGGAAAAGTCGCGGCGTTTCAAGTTTTTGTCGGCGGCGGACAAGGCGAACGCAATATTTATTCGAGTATGTGCGCTTTGGCGCAACCGCTCTGCATTGCGACAGAAGAACAATTGATGCCGATTTTAGATGCTGTCGTTGCCGTTCATCAGGAATGGGGCGACCGCGAAAACCGTCAATGGGCCCGTATACGATTTCTCCTCAAGAAAAAAGGCATTGAATGGTTTCGCGACAAAGTATCGAGCCGCGTTGGTTTTCCTTTGACAAAACCGATTCCTAATTTTGATATCGGCGCCAGGCACATGCATCACGGCTGGACCAAACTTCCCACAACCGGAAAATGGGCTTACGGCATGTACCTTGAAAACGGCCGTGTGATTGACGGAAGCCCGAACGGAAACTTAAAAACACTGGCGCGTGAACTTATCAAAAAATATCAAACGGATGTCATGGTGACAGCCAATCAGGATCTTTTATTTATGAATCTTGATGAGGCCGCGAAAAAAGATTTTGAAAGCGATTTACAAAAATACAAATTTGGATTGCACAACGGAAAACCTTATTCAAAATTGCGCCTTCTTTCCGGCGCTTGCGTCGGCCGCGACACCTGCCGCTTGACGTACACGGATTCAGAAAGGTTTGAACCTGAATTAATTGACCAGCTTGAAGCCCTGGGCTGGGGCAATATGGCGGAATCGATTGGCATTACGGGCTGTGAGCGCCAGTGCTTTCGTCCGGCAACCAAATCCATTGGGCTCGTTGGTTCAGGTTTAAACCGCTATCAATTGAAATTGATGGGTTCGGAAGATGCCCGCAACCAAGGCGTTCCTCTTATGTCGAGCGACGGACAAAAAATGTATTTGAAATCCATTCCGCGCGACAAAGTCGCGGTTGTGATTGATACGCTTTTCCGATTTTACCAAGCGAATAAAAAAGGCGATGAAACTTTAGGGTATTTTCACCGGCGCGTGGGAGCGGACGCGATTATTGAACACTTAAAAACAAATCCGGCAACAATCGAGCTCATGAAAACCGTGTCTTCAGCAGACAACGTTATCGAATAAGCACAAAAATTATTTCTTGCGCTATAAATTTTTTTTGTTAGAATAATTTGAAATTTTAAATTTCCGCGCGAAGTGAGGGCGCGCGGAGCACGCCCATGCCACGGGAAAGCCACGGGTGATTTGGTGCGGATTAAACCTCACGAAAAAAGGGCGCCCCGCCCCGCCGAAATTCGGCGGGG
>CAZBRU010000068.1:0-5730 GCA_964494585.1 uncultured Planctomycetales bacterium | reverse complement strand
CTTGATTCCCAGACGCCGAATCTAATGGTTATTGTCGATACGTCAGTTTGGATTGCGCATTTTCGTAGCTCTTCTCCTGCGCTTCATGAACTTCTCTTAGAAGAACAGGTTTTATGTCACCCTTTTATCGTTGAAGAACTTGCTTGTGGAAGTCTCCATAATCGGAAAGAGATCCTTTCTCTTCTTAGGAATCTTCCTGCAGCTCAATTGGCCGAACACGAAGAAATTCTTACCTTTATTGAATATAAAAAGCTTTTTAGTTTAGGGATAGGTCTCGTAGATGTTCACCTTTTAGCTTCCTCTCTTTTAACGAAGTCTTCTTTATGGACTTTGGATAAAAATTTAGGAAAACTGGCAACGAAACTAAACCTTTTATATCGTTAGATGTTGTTAAAAAAAATGAAAAAAATCAAAAACGTTTTTCTTTCCGCCATCTATCAGGATGCCGGCAAGACCACCATAGCGCTCGGGCTCTATAAACTTTTTAAAGAGCGCGGCATCAAAACCGCTTTTATGAAGCCCGTCGGGCAAAAAGTTATTTTGGTCAATAATCAAGCGATGGATAAGGATTCTTATTTAATCGGTAAAGTTTACCATTGTTCAAAAAATTTTAAAGATATGAGTCCCATCACCATCGGACGGGGTTTTACCGAACGGTACATTTTTCATCCGCAGAAGGAAATCTTAAAAAATGGTATTTTGAAATCATTCGGGAGGCTTAGCCGCGGCAAAGAGGCGATGATTATTGAAGGCACGGGGCACGCGGGCGTGGGAAGTGTCTTTGATTTTTCGAACGCGGATGTGGCGAGCCTGCTTAATTCCAAGGTCATTATCATCAGCGAAGGCGGAATCGGGCGCAGCATTGATGAAATTTGTTTGAATAAAGCCCTTTTTGATTTAAAAGGCGTCGAGATTTTAGGCGTGATTGTCAATAAGGTGAGAAGCGAGAAATACGCGAAAATTAAACGCAGCGTAGGGCAAGGCCTTAAAAACAAAGGCATTCGGCTTTTAGGCGTGATTCCCGTTGACCCGATGCTGAGCTTCCCGACGGTCGATCAGGTGCGCCACGAACTTCGGCTTAAACTTCTCTGCGGCAAAAGCTATTTGAAGAATCGCGTGCGCAACACGATTATCGCGGCTATGGAGCCGCATCATATGATGACCTATCTTGAAAATGGAACGCTCATTGTGACTTCAGGCGATAGGATTGATAATATTTTGATTTCAGTCAGTTCTCACTTGGTTGAGCGCGGCAAAAGAGTTCAAATTTCCGGAATCGTCTTAACCGGAGGCCTTGTGCCGGAAGAAAACATTATCCAGCTTTTGAAACAAAGTAAAATCCCCGTGCTTTTATCTGAAGACGATACCTATAAAGTGGCCGCTAAAATTGAAGCCTTGACCTGCAAAATTGAAAGAACGGATAAAGATAAAATTCAGGAAGCCGCGTTTCTTGTCAGAAAATATGTAGATGTGGGGGCGATATTAAAAAATCTTTAGAGCTTGCAGCTATCAGCCAGCAGCTTTTGGCTGGAAGCTGGAAGCCGAAAGCTAATTATGAATCAAGATATCTTTATTATTGACGGCGTTCGAACTCCGATAGGCGCCACTTTTAAAGGCCTTAAGAATTTCACCGCTGCAGAGCTTGGTGGAATCGTCATCAAAGAAATTTTAAGCCGCAATAAAATTCCTTCCAAATTGATTGATCAGGTCATTCTCGGAAATACTGTTTCGGCGGGAATAGGGCAGAATGTGGCGCGCCAGGCGGCGGTTTTTGGGGGGCTGCCTTCGGCAGCCCCCACACTTGCCATCAACAATGTCTGCGGCTCGGGGTTACAGGCTGTGATTTTGGGGGCGCAGGCGATTTTGGCCGGTGACGCGCGCTGTATTGTTGCCGGCGGCACAGAGAGCGCGACGCACGCGCCGTATTTTTTTAAAAGAAATACACAAGCAGGCAAAGAATTAAGTTCAAAAGAGGATAGTTTAATTTTCGACGGGCTTTTTTGTCAAATCACACAAAAACATATGGGCCAGCTTGCTGAAGACATGGCAGAGAAATACAAAATTTCAAGAAAAATGCAGGATGCATTTAGTTTTCAAAGCCATCAAAAAGCCGTAAGCGCGCAGGCCAAAGGATATTTTAAAAATGAAATTATTTCTGTCGGTACTTTAAAAGATGATGAGCGCCCGCGAAAGAATATTAATCTCGAACGTTTAAGCAATCTGCCATCTGCCTTTAAAGAAAAAGGGACAGTCACGGCGGGAAATTCTTCCTATCCTTCCGACGGGGCAGCGGCCGTACTTTTAGCTTCCAAAGAATTTATTCAACAACATAAGCTTAAACCAAAGGCCAGGATTTTAAGTTATGACACAAGCGCGGTGGACCCAAAGGATGTTTTTACAGCGTCGATTCCTTCCATTGAACGCGCTTTAAAAAAAGCCAAGCTTTCCTTAAAAAACATCGACTTTTTTGAAATCAGCGAAGCTTTTGCTGTTCAAACCATCGTCAACCAAAAGGAACTTAAAATTCCTTCCGAAAAGCTCAACATCTTTGGCGGGGATGTGGCCCTTGGCCATCCTTTAGGCGCGACAGGAACACGCATTTTAATCACTCTTCTTTCTGCTCTCCAAAATCAAAAGAAAAATCTTGGGCTAGCCTCCGTGTGTTTGGGCGGCGGCGGGGCGGTGACGGTGATTATTGAAAAAGTTTAAGTTTTTTTACTCCTGCCCCTTGTCATTCGCAAATTTTCCAGGTATACTCTAAATAGAAAGCGCTTCCTGAAAACCCTTTCTCAAAAAGGAATAAAAGATGGAAGAGAAAAAACCAACCGATAATCCTCTCGAAAACTTAAAGAAAATCCTTTCTGCCGTCGAGACACCATCGCCAGCATCAGCGCCTGAACCAGCACCGGTACAAGCACCTTCACCTTCACCTTCAGCCTCAGAACCGCTAGAAACCCAAATTAGCAAAACTGAGGCCACAGCCGATGCCGTACTTTCACCAGTTGAGTCCGCAGTTTCCCAAATGGCTGTGGCCGAGCCTATAATGCCGGCCTCAGAAATCTTCAAAGACACTCAAGTCACCACAACCGCTACACTCGATTTTTCTTTTGATCACGAGGCCGTTACGCGCTTAGAGAGTTTGATCAAAGAATTTCGCCGTAAAAAATAATCGTCTAAACAATAAGCCCTTTATCTTAGTATAAAGGAGTTATGCTTATGAATTGCAGCACGGTTTTAAAAGCTAAACCAAAGAGTGCTTTCGGCCAAATTGTTGCCGCCATGAAAGCCTCCATGGACGGCATGGCCATTTTAAATGAGCGCGAACAGTACGCGTATTTAAATGACGCGCATGTTAAAACCTACGGCTATAGCAGCGCGGAAGAATTCATAGGAAAAACCTGGAAAATTCTTTATGACGAAAAAGAATTAAAACGGTTTGAAACAGAAATCATGCCCGCCTTCAGAAAAGACGGACGCTGGCGCGGGGAAGCCTTCGGAAAGAAAAAAGACGGCAGTGTTTTTCCTCAAGAGTTGTCGCTTACCGCTATTGAAAGCGGAGGTTTGGTTTGTGTTGTGCGCGACATCAGCGAGCGGAAAAAGATAGAATGCGAGCTCGACAATTACCGCAAACATTTGGAAGGCCTGGTTGAAGAGCGCACCCGAGAACTAAGGTATTCCGAACGGCTCGCCGCCACAGGGCGGCTCGCCGCGAGTATCGCTCACGAAATCAACAATCCTTTGCAGGGCATTATGACCCACCTTGAAATCATTCATAACAGCCTTCCAAAAGAATTTAACCGCATTAAAAATTATGAATTTGTAAAAGGCGATATCGAAAAAATCAAAACCATTGTTTCCAAGCTTTTAGACAGTTACCGCGGGGCAAAAGAAAACAAAGGCGCGGTGAACGTCAATGAACTCATTGAACGGATTGTTTCCCTCATGGAACATCAATTAAAAGGGCGCCGCATTAAGGTAAAACTTCTTTTAGACAAAAATCTTCCCGTCGCGTGCGGCTGGAAACAGCAGCTTTATCAAGTTTTCTTAAACCTTATTTTAAATGCACAAGACAGCATTAAAGAACAGGGGACGATTACGATCAAGACTTCGAACGATCATGATTATATTGTTGTCGAAATCATGGACACAGGAGAGGGAATAAAACACGAGGACTTGGACCATATTTTTGAGCCATTTTATACAACTAAATCCGAACAAGGTACGGGGCTCGGGCTTTTTGTTTCACAAGGAATCATTAGCGAGCATAAGGGGCAAATTAAAGTCAAAAGTAAAGAGGGTGAAGGAAGCGTCTTTACTGTTCTTTTACCAGTTTAGAAGGAAGGGCCACGGAATGAAAGAAACCAATATTTTACTTATCGACGACGATATTGCCATTTTAGACGGTTTTAAGGAGCTTTTAGAAAAAGAAGGCTACAACGTCGATACGGCGGCAACGAGTCGGGAGGCTGTCGGATTTGTAAAGGAACAAAATTATGAACTCATTCTCATGGATATTGTTCTTAAAGAAACAACCGGGCTAGAGCTCATCGGACAGCTTAAAAATACCGGCCGCCCTGTTCCTATCGTGATGATTACAGCTTACCCGTCAGTAGATTCCGCGGTCATAAGTTTTCGCACGGGCGCCTTGGACTATCTTACCAAGCCTGTGCGCGCGCCGATTTTGCTCGAGACGGTACGCCGCGCGCTTGAGCGTTCGCAAATGACGCAGGAAATTAATGAGCTTCGGCAAACTAAAGAAAAAACAGAAAAAGCTAATATCGAAAAAAGTCTTTATCTTATACAGGTAAGCCACGACATTCACGGGCTTATGGAAGGCATGATACGCCTTAATAATTTACTTTTAAAAACTCCGCTGAGCGGAACCCAAGCAGAATACGCGACTATTATGAAAACCCACTGCGCTTTTTTACGTAATTTTTCAGATAATATTTTAGACATGGGGCAAATCGAATCTGGGAAAATTTTATTTAAGGAACATGATTTTAAGTTAAGCCAGACAGTTGAAGAAGTGGTCAAAATGGTGTATCCTTTTTTAAAAGAAAAACCTGTGGCCTTTTTTTATGACATTGACTCCAGCATTCCGGAGTATCTTAACGGCGACGTGAATAAGTTAAAACAAATTTTGATGAACATCATTTTGAATGCCGTTCATTTTACCAAAGAGGGCGAAATCACGCTTAAGGCGCGCCTCATGACTGTGTTTGGACGCGGCTGCCACGTGTTTTTCTCGGTAAAAGACACAGGCATCGGAATTCCGCAAGAATATCAGATGGATATTTTTAAACCTCTTTTTAAGGCCAGTGACGTCGCTAAGATAAGAAACAACTTTAGCCTTGGCATGGGGTTATGGATTTGCAAAATGCTGGTTGAACGCATGGGCGGGCTCATCTCGTTGCAGTCAAAGCCCGACTGCGGCAGCGAGTTTCGTTTTTCCGTCCGCTTCAATCTCCCCTCCGATGCCCGATGATTAATGATGAGCATTGGCCCTGAGTCTCGTCGAAGGGCCGATAATTTTAATATTTAGAATCCGCATTGATTCTCCGATTTTTTTCAGGTAAACTTTAAATACGCATGAAAAAAATCTCTCCTCAAAAAGCCCAATCCTTAATCGAATTTACCGTGCTTATCGTTCTTGTGCTGGCCGGTATTATTTTAATGGGGCCGTACGTAATCCGTTCGGTGAACGCCCACATGAAGTCGTGGGAAGAT
>CAZBRU010000067.1:0-5735 GCA_964494585.1 uncultured Planctomycetales bacterium | reverse complement strand
CATTAAGGCCAGTTACGCTTTTATCGCGCGGAACTGGCCTTTATCATTTTTTAATTGTTTACGAACCCTTTTCGACGCCATCGATATAAGAAATCAAATCGACCACTTTATTGCTGTATCCCCACTCATTGTCATACCACGAAACAACTTTCACGAATGTATCATTAAGGGCAATGCCCGCCTGGGCATCAAAAATGGAGGTGCGCGCATCTCCCAAAAAGTCGCTCGAGACAACTTCATCTTCCGTATAGCCTAAAATTCCTTTAAGTTCATGCTCCGAAGCCCTTTTCATTTCATTTTTGATATCATCCCATGATGCCGCTTTGGCTAATTTGCAGGTTAAATCAACGACGGAAACATCTATGACCGGAACGCGAAAGGCCATGCCGGTCAATTTTCCGTTCAAAGACGGAATCACCTTTCCGACAGCTTTGGCCGCGCCTGTCGCGGAAGGAATAATATTAGAACTGGCCGCGCGTCCGCCGCGCCAATCTTTCTTTGACGGCCCGTCGACTGTTTTTTGGGTCGCGGTCATCGCATGGCAAGTCGTCATAAGCCCTTCCACAATGCCCCATTTATCGTTTAAAACTTTCGCAATCGGCGCAAGGCAGTTTGTTGTACAGGATGCGTTTGAAATCACATCCATATCCTTTTTGTAACTTTTTTCATTGACGCCCATGACAAACATCGGAGCGTCCTTAGAAGGCGCGGAAATGATAACTTTTTTGGCACCTGCCTTTAAATGCCCCTTGGCACCTTCGATTTCGGTGAAAATTCCCGTCGATTCCACAATATAGTCGGCGCCGACTTCATTCCATTTCAAAGTGGCGGGGTCTTTTTCGCCTGTAACACGAATCGCCTTGCCATTGACAACCAGCTGAGGGCCTTTGGCTTCGATGGTTCCCTTAAAGGCTCCGTGCACTGAATCATATTTGAGCATGTACGCTAAATATTCCGCATCAAAAAGGTCGTTAATCCCGACGACCTCGACATTTTTATTTTGCATAGCGGCACGAAAAACCAATCGGCCGATACGGCCAAATCCATTGATTCCTATTTTGACTGACATGATTACGCTCCTCTGATATTTCTTGAACGGTTAGTGTTGAAACTGAGAGATATTAAACTGAAAGCAGGCCCTGTGTCAAGAATTAAATTTTGGTTTCTTTCAAATATTTCGCAGCTAAATGCGGTGCGGTCGGAACAATATAAAAACCTGTCCCCCATTCAAAACCGGCGACGCGCGTAAGCTTAGGGATAATTTCAATATGCCAATGATAACCTTCCTGATGCGGGTAATTAACAGGCCCCGTATGAAGAAAAAAATTGTACGAAGGATTCACAAGGCATTTTTTCATCCGCAAAAGCATTTCCCGCAGAAGCGCGGCCAAGGCGCGCTCCTCATCGTCGGACATCTCGGTAAATTGCGGGTTGTGGCGTTTTGGAATAATCCATGATTCAAAGGCATAACGCGGGGCATAAGGACAAAACGAAAGGAAATGTTCATTTTCACTCACAATCCGTTCTTTATCCTGATATTCCTGCTTGATCATATCGCAAAAAATGCAGCGCCCGCGCTGATTAAAATATTCCTGGGCGCCTTCCATTTCCTCCAAAACATATTTAGGAACCATGGGAAGCGCGATGATTTGCGTGTGCGTATGTTCAAGTGAAGCACCGGCGGACTCACCGTGATTTTTAAAAATCAAAACATATTTTAAACGCTTATCTTGGGCTAACCCAAGCGAACGGCTGCGGTATTTTCGAATAACATTTAAAATTTCTTCCATGGATAAATCGGCGAGGTCTTTTCTATGTTCAGGCGTTTCAATCAAAACTTCGTGCGCACCGATACCGCTCATGACATCAAAAATTCCAATCCCCCGTTTATTTAAATCTCCTTCAAGCCTCAGCGCTGGAAATTTATTCGGGACCACACGCAAATTCCAGCCAGGCGTATTCGGCTGGCTGCCGTTGGGGCGGATTGCTTCAATTTCGGGCGGCGTCTGATTTTCTTTTCCGTAACAAAATTGGCAAATACTTTCCTGTTTAAAGATTTGGTTTTCTTTTTCAAAAGATTCCGGGGCCATAGAATCATCGGTATTAATAATAACCCATCGTCCGACAACGGGATCGCGCCTTAATTCCGCCATTAGACCTTTACCTTTCTTAAAAAATCTGCCGTGTGCTCGGGCGGAATGGGGCAAATATAAAAACCCGTTCCTTTTTCAAAACCAGCCACATGGCTTATGCGCGGCATGATTTCAATATGCCAATGATAATCTTCTTCAATCGTGGCCCATTTGTGAGCCGCGCCATTTTTACGGCGAAACGGCGCCGAATGGATAATATAATTATAGGCTGGGTCATTTAAGCCTATTTTTAGTTTCTGTAAAATATTTTTTAAAATAGACGCCAAATCGCCAAAGGCATTCGCGTTGCTTTTGGCAAAATCACAATTGTGGGTTTTTGGAAGAATCCACACTTCAAAGGGAAAGCGCGAGGCAAACGGTGTTACCGCAACAAAATGATCATTTTCAAGGACAACACGTTCTCGGCTTGCGAGCTCCTGATTGACTAAGTCACAGTATAGACACCGCCCATGATATTCAAAATATTTCTTAGAGCCAACAAGTTCTTCCTTAACACGCATCGGAATAACGGGAGTCGCGATAATCTGCGAACGCGCGTGGCGGATACTTCCGCCGCCGGCCGTCCAGCCGTAATTTTTGTAGGCCAAAACATATTTAAAACGCGCATCGCCCTCAAGGTCATTGATGCGATGCGCGTAAGTTTTCAAAACCATTTCAATGTGTTTAACTTCCAAATCCGCCATGTTCGCGGTGTGCTTGGGCGTTTCAATAATAACCTCGTGAGCGCCCACACCCTGTAACATGTCATAAAGCCCATGGCCGTGATGGTCTAAATCGCCTTCAATACGCAAAATAGGATTAATGCTCGGAACCACGCGCACATCCCATCCGGCGCTGTTAACGTGATGATTTTTTCGAATCGCGTAAATTTCGGGAGGAGTCTGATTTTCGCGGTGCTCACAAAAAGGACACTGGTCTTCGTCAACCTTGTTTTCTTGCGGTTCAACGATATTTCCAGGCCGGCGGGCGCGTTCGGTCGCCACAATCACCCAGCGGCCGATGACGGGGTCTTTTCTTAGTTCAGGCATAATGCGGATTATAACACAAAGGTATGTAACGAAAAAAATTATCCATCAAATTTAAACCCAACTCCCAGCCTGTGGCCCGCGATAAAACTTTTAGCATCCATAGGTTTTGAAGATTCTAAATGCACGCGAAGAATCTTCAATGTGCCCTCGCCTGCGGCAACAACAAACCCATCTTTTAAAATTTCCACGACTTCGCCTGGGCGAAATTTTCCGTTTGGGTGATTTGAAATTTCGGCTTCTAAGATTTTTAACGCTTTTCCTTTATAATACGCGAAGGTTCCCGGCCAAGGCTGCAAACCCCTAACCTGCCGGAAAATTTCGCCCGCTTTTCTCGCCCACTCAAGTTCTCCGTGTTTTTTTTCAAGCTTCGGCGCGAATGTCACATCATTTTCGTTTTGCTTTTTTAGCGAAAATTTCTCACTCTCAATTTCCTCAAGTGTCTCCAAAAGAACGGCCGCGCTTAATTTCGCCATTCTTTCCCGTAACGTTATCGATGTATCCGCTTCTTCAATGTTCATTTCTTTCTGCGTGATAATATCGCCGGCATCCATGCGCGAATCAATTTTGATAATCGAAATTCCTGTTTTTTTATCGCCGTTTATTACCGCCCAATTAATCGGCGCCGCGCCGCGGTATTTGGGAAGAAGAGAACCGTGGACATTTATTGCGAAGATCTTCGGAATCTCGAGCACTTCTTTGGGAAGAAATTTTCCGTACGCAATCACAACAAAAATAGCGGCGTCAAATTCTTTTAATTTGGAAAGAAAACTTTTGTCTTTGAGGTTTTGCGGTTGAAGCACAGGGATTTTCTTCATCGCGGCAAATTGTTTTATGAGAGGCGCTTCGAGCGCCATGTGTCTGCCTTTGGGTTTATCAGGCTGCGTCACCAGGCTAAGCACTTTATGTTGCGAGGCACAAAGTGTTTTTAAATTTTCAAGCGCAAAATCATCGCTGCCGAAGAAAATAATGTTCATTTGTTGACCGGGATCCTTAACTGCTGGCCAGCATAGATTTTTGAACTGGATAGATTATTAACTCTCATAATTTCAGAAACACTCGCGTGAAATTCTCGCGCCACATGATAAAGCGTGTCTTTAGGCTGAACATTGTAAAGCAAAAATATGCGGTGCAGGGTGACACGATGCGGTCTCGCCTGCCTTGGAGCAGTGTTTTTAAATTTTGAATTCTTTAAAAGCGGCTTAACATAATTGATCGGTACGGCAAAATTTAGATTTTCTCCTTTAGAAAAAGCAGCCGTCGTAATGCCGATGACTTCGCCCTGCAAATTAAAAAGCGGCCCGCCGCTGCTGCCGTTTGAAAGCGGAACGCTGATTTGAAATATTTTAAACCCATGTTCGCTGTCGCGTATATTACTAATCAACCCGTCAGAAACCGTGCTTTCCAGGCCCAGCGGATTTCCTATCGTCGCAACTCTCTGGCCAATCGCGCCCGTATCGCTATCCCCTAACTTAACCGTTTTTAAACTGCTGCCAGTGATTTTAAGCAAGGCGATATCTTTCAGGGCGTCAACGTTGACAATGTGCACGCGCCGATACCTTTTGTTATTTTTTAATTTAACTAAAATAATCTTGGCGTCGCTTACGACGTGATAATTTGTAAATATTAAGCCGTCTTCGCTGACAACAAAGCCGCTTCCCAGTTTCCCGTTTGCTTTGTCCATCACTTTAATCAAAACAATGGAATCGGCCTGATCGGTAAAAAGTTTTGTAATTGGGATTTCGTCTTTCTCAGCGGTACATTGAGAGAAAGAAAGCGATACAAATAAAACCGCGAAAGAAATTGAAAATAAATTTTTCATAATTTTTGAATTAAAAACACATGACCTGATATTAATATAGCAACCCCGCCTGCCCTATCAAGATTTAAATTATTTATAAAGAAAAAATCCTCTACCCATCGACATTGACGCTTATAAAAACTCCTGATTTCCTATGAAATGTTTTTTGCGCAAGATGGATAACCCTCAGCATGTCTTTAGCGGATTTTCCTTTTAAAAGCATAAAATAACGGTATCTGCCGCGGAGTTTTGGAATCATGTCAGGTTGAGGTTCGAGGATTTCAATCTTTTTACTTTTATTATGCTCACAAATCTCTTTGTAAAGCACGCTCGCCTGTTCAGAGGCTGTGGATTCTCTTAGCGCACGAACGGTAAGAGAAATGAGATAGGAAAACGGCGGCAACAAAAGTTCTTTTCGTACTTTAAGTTCATTTTTGTAAAACTTTTTAAAATCCAATTTTTGCGCGGATTTTAAAATAATATCATCGGGAAGGCGCGTTTGGATAAAAAGTTGTTTTTGCGCCATCATACGAAGCAAGACAAGAAGTGAAAATGCCTTTTGCCCGGAACGAAAATCAGGACGATTCAGCTCGCTGTCCGCGGAAAGCACGCCGGCTAAATCCACGCGGATTTTATCCCGAAATTTTAAGACGGCTTGAGTCGCGATAAGAATTTGAAAATCCGCTGGAAGAGTTTTTGTATCGCGGTCAAGGTGTGGGACATTTTGCGCCGGCAAAAGTCGCCCCAATTAACTGT
>CAZBRU010000066.1:0-5743 GCA_964494585.1 uncultured Planctomycetales bacterium | reverse complement strand
CCTCCGCTGTTTTAGTTCCTCCAAAAACAGAAGGATTTGGAAAGACGCTTATTTACGTCGACAACCCTTCTTTGGCGTTTGCCAAGGCGGCTTCTCTTTTTGTTGAAGATGTCAAATTAAGCTTTAAAGGCGTTCATAAAACAGCCGTCATTGCTAAAGATGTAAAACTTGGGAAAAATGTATCCGTCGGCCCTTTTGTCGTTATCGAAGGAAAAGTAAATATCGGCGACAACACCGTTATTTGCGCGGGAACATATATTGGAAGAGCGGCAACTCTCGGCAAAAAGTGTTTTATTTATCCTAACGTTACGATAAGAGAGCGAATTTCAATCGGTAATTGTGTTATTGTGCACAGCGGTACCGTGATTGGCGCGGATGGATTTGGTTTTATTAATGTCGAAGGCGTTCACGAAAAAATTCCGCAAATCGGAACCGTTTGTATTGAAGATGATGTTGAAATCGGCGCTAATGTCACGATTGACCGCGCCCGCTTTGATAAAACTTTTATCGGGCGCGGAACAAAAATCGACAATTTAGTCCAAATCGCCCACAATGTCACCATCGGTGAAAATTGCATTATTGTGTCACAGGTGGGAATCTCAGGAAGCGTGGACATTCAAAAAGGTGCTGTTCTCGCCGGCCAGGCGGGGATTGCGGGACATTTGACTATCGGAGAAGGCGCTATTATTTCGGCTCAAGCGGGCGTGACAAAATCCGTGCAACCCTTTACTCAAGTGTCAGGATATCCCGCGAAGCCTCATGAACGCGCTAAGCTTGTCAACGCGGCCTTGCAGAATTTACCGGAGCACATGGAGACGGTTCGCGAACTAAAAAAAAGAATTGCCGCTTAGAAGCAAAATTAAATCAACAAAAATAATTTTAATGGAAAAACAAAAAACAATACAAAAAGAAGTGGCCCTGGAAGGTGTCGGGCTTCACACGGGAAATAAAGTAAAAATAAGCCTTAAACCCGCTGAGGCCAACAGGGGGATTGTTTTTATCCGCATGGACCTTCCAGGAAAACCTGTCATTAAAAGCGATTTTACATCTTTAAGTGCCGCCAAAGTTCCTAGGTGCACTTCAATTGGCAAAGACGAAACCCTCATCTACACCGTCGAGCATTTGATGTCCGCGCTTTTTGGTTTAGGGGTTGACAACCTTTCTATCGAAATTAATGGAAATGAAGTGCCGGGATTAGATGGAAGCGCCATCGATTTTTTAAAAGAGATTAAAAAAGTGGGCTTAAAAGAACTCGAAGCTCCAGCGGCGTGTTTTGAAATCAAAGAACCGATTTTAGTTGAACGCAATGGTTCTTCCATCTGTGCTTTTCCTGCTAAGGATTTTCAAGTTTCTTACACGCTTGACTATAATCACCATCCTTTTTTAAAATCTCAGTTTTTTAATACGATTGTTACGCCGCAAAGCTATGAACTTGATATCGCGCCGTGCCGGACGTTTTGTCTGCAAAGCGAAGAAGAGGAACTGCGAAAAAAAGGGCTTGGCAAAGGAGCTAATTACAAAAATACACTCGTCCTTGGGCCAAATGGTGTTCTTGACAATAAACTGCGCTTTGAAGACGAATTTGTGCGCCACAAAATTTTAGACCTCATTGGAGATATCTATCTTTTGGGTGTGCCGGTTAAAGGGCATATCGTTGCGGTTAAAAGCGGCCACACGTTAAACTGTGAACTGCTTTTTAAAATTGCAGAGCAAAAGAAAAAATATGAGCCCGCGCAACTTAAGGCTTTTGTGCCTGATTATGATTGTTTTATGAATTCGAAAACAATTGACATAAACGGCATCATGAAAATGTTACCTCACCGGTATCCTTTCTTGCTCGTCGACCGCATTGTTGAAATCGAGCACGGCAAACGTGCCGTGGGTATAAAAAATGTGACCATTAATGATAATTTTTTCCGAGGGCATTTTCCTTCAAAGCCTGTGATGCCGGGAGTTTTAATGGTTGAGGGAATGGCGCAGGTCTGCGGCATAGCCCTGTTAACTAACCCTCAATATCAAGGACAAATTGCCTTCTTTATGGCGGCCGATAAAGTAAAATTTAGAAAAGTTGTAACGCCGGGTGATCAGCTGGTTATGGAAGCCGTTATTTTACGCGCCAAATCCAAAACAGCTCAACTTAAAGCTACGGCAAAGGTAAACGGAGAAATTGTGGCCGAAGCGGAACTTTTATTTTCTTTGGTACCCACAGCGTACTTAAATACTTAAAAAATTTATGTCAAATATTCATCCCACAGCAGTCGTTCATCCCAAGGCAAAGCTGGGTAGCGGCGTCACGATTGGCCCATATTCTCTTATCCATGAACACGTCACCTTAAAAGAGAATGTCAAGGTTGGGAGTTTTTGTGTTGTCGACGGAAGAACCACGATTGGGCGCGGCACGCAGCTTTTTACCGGCGCTGTCATCGGCAGCATTCCTCAGGATAAAAAATATAATAAAGAGGAAAAGGTTTTTTTAGAAATTGGCGAAGAAAATATTTTTCGCGAATACACAACGATTAATACCGGAACAGGGGAAGGCGGAAAAACGACAATCGGCAACAATAATCTTTTTATGGTCTATTCTCATCTAGGGCACGATTGCGTGGTCGGCAGCCACTGCGTGGTTGCCAATTGCGGTGCTATCGCCGGTCATGTCACGATTGAAGACAATGTTATCGTCGGAGGATTGACGGGTATTCACCAGTTTGTGCGCGTTGGACGCCTGGCCATTATCGGCGGATGTTCAAAGGTCGTGCAGGACATTCCCCCCTTTTCCATGTGCGACGGGCATCCTGCCAGAGTGTTTGGCCTTAATCTTATCGGGTTAAAACGTTCCAAAATTTCTGTACAGACGGTTTCGACTTTAAAAAAAGCTTTTAAAATCCTTTTTCAGTCCGGCCTTACCAAATCTCATGCCTTAAAAAAAATTGAACAAGAGGTTACCTCATGCGCGGAACTGGAACATCTTTTGCAATTTTTGAAAATTTCTGTGCGCGGCCTGTGCGGTTAAAACTCTTATGGAAAAAAACGAAAAGCTCGGACTTATCGCTGGAAACGGACAGTTTCCCATTCTTTTTGCCCGCGAAGCAAGGGGCAAAAATTTTATAGTCGTGGCGGTCGCTATCAAAGGTGACGCATCATTTTTGATCAAACCGTTCGTCGATAAATTGTGCTGGGCGGGCCCGGGCGAGCTAAAAAAGCTTTTTGAATTCTTTAAAACTGAAGGCGTGAAAAAAGTCATCATGGCGGGGCAAGTCAACCCCGATAATCTCTTTGATAAAAGAATTGTTTTAGACGAAGAATTTAAGAAACTTTTCGCGGCGCTTAAAGACCGCAAGGCGGACACGATATTTTTTGCGGTTGCCGAAAAATTAAAAGAGCACGGCATGGAACTTTTGGATTCGACATTTCTTTTAAAAGATTATTTGGCGCCCAAAGGCACGTTGACCCGACGGGGGCCGAGCGAAGACGAACTCTTTGATATCGAATTTGGCAAAGACATCGCGAGGGCCATGGGGTTTTTAGATGTGGGGCAAACGGTGGTTGTCAAAGACAGGGCGATTGTCGCGATTGAGGCGATGGAAGGCACGGACCGTACTATTTTACGGGGAGGAGAAATTGCGCCTCAAGCTATTGTTGTAAAAACCGCCAAGCCAAAGCAAGACAACCGTTTTGATGTGCCGGTCGTGGGCCCGAAAACACTTGAAACCATGATCAAGGCTAAGGCCAGCTGCCTGGCGATTGAAGCGGAAAAAACCCTCCTCATCGATCGCGAGAAGACAATTTCTTTGGCCGACAAAGCCAAAATCTGCATTGTTTCCTTCTGAAAAACTTTGTTTCTCGCCTCTTGTTTTATTCTCTTAACTTTTTCTAAATCAATAGGTTACGTGCTAAAACCTGGTTTCGACGGTTGACACTCCTTTCGTTTTTCTATATAATAAATCTCTTAATAATAGTATTCTTTACATAAAAAGGGTGAAAACTGTGGAAGAAATAAGCGATATCAGAGCCGTACGCCTTGAAAAACTAAGTAATCTTAAAAGTAAAGGTGTTACGCCCTACGGACAAAAATTTTTGCGTTTATCGTCGATCGCGCAAATCTTATCCTCTTTCGAAGAAAACAAGCAAGTCGTCGCGGCCGGCCGCCTAGTGGCGCACCGCAAGCATGGCAAAGTTCTTTTTGCCGATCTTTTGGACCAGACCGGAAAAATCCAGCTTTATATCAAGATGGATATCATCGGTGAAAAACTTTTTGACATTGTCCATGACTTGGATATCGGCGATATTATCGGGATTAAAGGCGAGCTTTTTAAAACGCATATGGGGCAGGAAAGTATTCGCGTAAAAGATTTAACTGTGCTTTCCAAATCACTTTTGTCACTTCCTGAAAAATGGCATGGCCTCAAAGATATCGATATTCGTTACCGCGAACGCTATGTGGATTTGATTGCAAATGCCGAGGTTCGTGAATTATTTATCAAGCGAAGCAAAATTGTTTCCTTCATCCGTTCGTTTTTAGACCAACGCGGCTTTTTGGAAGTTGAAACCCCCATTCTGCAGCCTTTGGCAGGCGGCGCGCGCGGCCGGCCTTTTAAAAGCAAGCACAACGCCTACGATATGGAAGTCTTTTTAAGGATAGCGCCGGAACTTTATTTAAAAAGGCTTCTCGTCGGCGGTTTAGAAAAAGTTTACGAGATGAATCGCAATTTTAGAAATGAAGGCACATCGACGCGACACAATCCGGAATTTACGATGCTCGAAGTTTATGAGGCGTACGCGGATTATTCGGATATGATGAAGCTCACTGAAGATTTAGTCAGTTCTTTGGCTAAAGAAATTTGCGGCTCTTACGAAGTGGTTTACAATGATCAAAAAATTGATTTTACGCCGCCCTGGGAAAGGCGTTCGTTTGCAAAAATCGTTAAAGAAAAGTTTGATATCAATTCCACCGATGATGCGCAAACCATGCTGAACAAAGTCAAGGCCAAAAAACATGTGACAAGCGTCGAGCGCTTGACGCGTTCGGCTGTTATGAAAATGGTCGAAGATATGCTCGAAGAAAATGCGACAATGAAACCCATTTTTCTTGTGGATTATTTCGCGTTTTTGTCGCCCTTAGCGAAAGCAAAACCAGATGACTCATCCATCGCGGAACGTTTTGAATGTTTTATCGGCGGCATGGAGGTCGGAAACGCGTATTCTGAACTTAACGATCCTCAGGAACAAAGAAAACGGCTTATGGAAGATTTGGCCGATGACGTTGAAACAGGAAACCGTACTATCGATGAAGATTTTTTGCATGCCTTGGAATATGGCATGCCGCCGGCGGGCGGCCTTGGCATTGGAATTGACCGGCTTGTGATGCTTTTAACCGGCGCGCCTTCGATTCGCGATGTGATTTTATTTCCACTGATGAAACCCCTTGAAAAATAATTAATTGTGTAGGGGCAACTCGCGAGTTGCCCCTACAGGAAAATGAAATACCGATGAATTACGAGAATTGGATTAGTTTCAAATATCTTACCGCCAAGCGCGAACGGTTCTTTTCGGTTATGAATTTGGTTTCTATCGCCGGTGTCGCGATTGGCGTCATGGCGTTAATCGTCGTGATTGCGGTGATGACCGGTTTTGATAATGATCTGCGCGATAAAATCATCGGAACGACTTCTCATATTGTGGTTGAAAAAGAAACCGGAATTAAAGATTACAATGCCCTGCAGGATAAAATTGCTCAAATTCCCGA
>CAZBRU010000065.1:3151-5855 GCA_964494585.1 uncultured Planctomycetales bacterium | reverse complement strand
TCATCAAATGCCCCATTTATTACGCCGGAAATAATTTAAGCAGCGATTATCACCACGCGCTTCTTAAAAGATTAAAAGACAAGCGTGTGAGCGTGGTCGTCATTTCAAAATCCGGGACGACGACGGAACCGGCCCTGGCCTTTCGTATTGTCAAAAAATTTATGCAGCAAAAATATTCGGCGTCGCAGTTAAAACAAAGAATTATTTGTGTGACCGACGGAAAAAATGGCGCGCTTCGCCAAATAGCTCAAAAAGAAGGCTATGAAACATTTGTGATTCCCGACGATGTGGGCGGCCGGTTTTCGGTTTTGACGCCTGTCGGTTTGGTGCCTTTGGCGATTGCCGGCATTGACATTAATCAATTGATTGAAGGTGCCAAAGAGGCCCAGCGTGAATTTTCAAAAATGGATTTGGATAAAAATATCTGTTATCAATACGCGGCCGCGCGGTATCTTCTTTATAAAAAAGGAAAGGCAATCGAAGTGTTGTCGTCATTTTATCCGAATCTTTTTTACATCGCCGAATGGTGGAAACAGCTTTTTGGCGAAAGCGAAGGAAAAAACGGCAAAGGCGTTTTTCCGGCATCTTTAAATTTGACCTCCGATCTTCATTCGATGGGACAGCTTATGCAGGACGGCGCGCGTAATATCTTTGAAACGTTTTTAGTGATTAATAAATCGCGAAGTACGATGCCGATTCCGAAAGAAAAAGAAGATTCGGACGGTTTTAATTATGTCGCCGGACGTGATTTGGATTTTGTGAATAAAAAAGCCTATGCAGCGACCGCCGCGGCGCACTTGGAAGGCGGCGTGCCCAATATGACGATTGCGCTTTCAGAAGTGCGCCCGAAAGATTTGGGCGAGCTTTTTTATTTCTTCGAGAAAGCGGCTGCGATTTCGGGGTATCTTTTAGGCGTGAATCCATTTGACCAGCCCGGCGTGGAAGCTTATAAATCAAAAATGTTTGAACTTTTGGGGAAAAAGGTGTAAAATACGTTAAAAAAAGACTTAGAACTATGACCGCTAAACATTCTCCGGATATTTGTACTCTTGTCGACGCCAACATCGGCATTCGCATGCGCGTGAAAGAACTGCGCGGCGAAGTGGGGGTATGCCAGCGCTTGCGCGAAATGGGTTTTTGTGAATTCGCGGAAATCAAAAAAATGTCGGAAGGCCATGCCTTGATTTGCCGTGTCTGTAATTGCAATGTGGTTTTAAGCCGCCGCCTCGCGAAGAATATTGTTGTTGAACCTATCCATCCCGCTTCTTCGCATTCAAAATAAAATCTCGATGCCCCTTATTCCTTTGAGCGCAATGACCGTCGGCCAAAGCGGGCGGGTTGCAAGTTTTTTGAAAGAAGATGCAACTTGTCAGCGCCTTTTAGAAATGGGCATTACGCCCGGTACGACGGTTGAGGTTATGCGTTTTGCGCCTTTAGGTGATCCTATGGATATTAAAGTGCGCGGGTATCATCTTTCGCTAAGACGCAAAGAAGCGGAGTTGATTCAAATTGATGTCACTTAAAATTTTATGAATCCATTGAACTCTCAAAATAAAAAAACGCTCACGATTGCTCTCGCCGGAAATCCAAACTCCGGAAAATCGACGGTGTTTAACGCGCTCACGGAACTCCGCCAAAAGGTCGGCAATTATCCAGGTGTCACGGTTGAAAAGAAAACCGGCCGCATGGTTTTTTTAGGCGAAAGAGAAGTGGATGTGATTGATTTGCCCGGCACCTACAGTTTAGCCGTGCGCTCGCCGGATGAAAAAGTCGCGCGCGATGTTCTTTTGGGGCGCATGACGGACACGCCGTGCCCGGATTTGGTTGTGTGCGTTGTTGACGCGAGCAATTTGGAACGCAATCTTTATTTGGTCACGCAGATTCAGGATTTAGGGTTACCGCTTATCATCGCTTTAAATATGATGGATACGGCGAAAGAACATGGCCTTGCCGTTGATGCGGAGGCTTTGGAAAAAGCTTTAGGGGTGCCGGTGATTCCGATGATCGCAAGCCAAAATCGCGGCATCGAAGAATTAAAACTCACGATTGTTAAAGGCGTCGAGGCTGTTTATAACCGCGAGTGGCGGGCGCCGGAGCTTATGGAAAAAGAATTAGCAGAGCTTAGGCGGCTTCTTGAGGAAAACGGACTTAAAAAAGGCGCCCTTGCCGAGAGCACTGTCTTGCTTTCCAAGGAAGATTTGAAAGAAGACAGCGATGAGTTAATGCCGATTGGCAATAAAAAGAAAATTTTTGATTTTGTTTTAGAAAGCCGAAAGCGGTTGAATCACGCGAATATTCCCTGGCGTTCGGCAGTGATTGAAGCGCGTTACGCGTGGATTCAAAAAATTTTTAAAGATGCGGTTGTCAGAATCGGTCCGCCGCCGGTTAATGTGAGCGAACGCTTGGACAACATTTTGACGCATAAATTCTGGGGCTGGTTGATTTTCTTAGGGCTCATGGCCTTTATGTTTTTTACGATATTTTCTGTCGCGGCGTATCCTATGGATTGGATTGATAAAGCCTTCACGCATCTTTCGGCGCTTGTAAAAACGTGGATGCCGCCGGGCGACCTGCGTGATTTAATAACGGACGGTGTTATTGCTGGAGTCGGCGCGGTGGTCATGTTTCTGCCGCAGATTTTGATTTTATTTTTCTTTATCGGGCTTTTGCAGGACACAGGCTACATGGCGCGCGCCGCTTTTAT
>CAZBRU010000065.1:0-3051 GCA_964494585.1 uncultured Planctomycetales bacterium | reverse complement strand
ATTTTATCGATGTATCTTTTGGGAATGATAGGCGCGTTTTTGGCCGCGTGGCTTTTTAAGAAGACACTTCTTAAAAGCCATACACCGGTTTTAATTATGGAACTTCCGCCTTATAGATTGCCGGCTTTGAGAACTGTTCTCATCCAAATGTGGGAAAGAAGCCGGCTTTTTTTACGCCGGGCGGGAACGATTATTTTCGGGCTTTCCATTATTTTGTGGGCGCTCATGACTTATCCGAAACATGAGGGTTTGAGCGCAAATGAAGGATTGAAAAAAAGTTTTGCCGGAATGGCGGGAAGTTTTATAGAGCCAGCCCTCAAACCCTTAGGCTATGACTGGAGAATCAGTGTTGGTGTCGTCGGATCATTTGCCGCGCGCGAAGTTTTTGTAAGCACGATGAACATTGTTTTTAATATTGATAACAAGGGTAATAATCCGGAACCGCTGCGTAAAGCTTTTCGAAAAGCAGAGTGGCCCGACGGGCGTCCGTTATTCACGCCTTTAACGTGCGTGAGTTTAATGGTCTTTTATGTTTTTGCCATGCAGTGCTTGAGCACGGTTGCGATTGTCAGGCGCGAAACCAACACCTGGGTGTGGCCGCTTTTTCAAATCGCTTATATGACGGGATTTGCTTATGTTATGGCTTTTATTGTCTATCAGGGCGGACATGTGTTAGGATTAAAGTAATGAATATCCAAACCATTTTAACAATTCTGATTATCATCACGACAATTGTGGTGATGATTTATTTTGCTTTCAAAAAGAAAGATTCTTGTTGCGGCGGGGGAAGTTGTTCGAAAACTACGAAGAGCGTTTGACAATTCCACTCCATTCGTGTTAAAAATATAACGCCATGCCAGATAAAAATAAAGCAACGCTCGTTACCGGCCTTATCCTCATCGTTGTTTCTTTCCTCCTCGTCGCAGGTGTTGTTTATCTTTTAAACCAAACGTCGCAAGACCGAGAACAAAAGACGGCAACTCTTGAAGTTCAGCTTGAAAATCTTATGATGGAAAAAGCCGCGACAGAACTTGTCTCAGCGGACACTGCGCGCGTCCGAAGAGAACCTGTGAAGGTCCAGGATGCTATCAATAAAACTCAAAATCTTTACGGTGATGCCGAGGCAGGGCGCAAAGAAGGCGTACTTTGGATTGACCGCGCCGCATCAAAGTACATGATCACGCTTGGCCGCGTCAATGGCTTGAACAAGGGAAGTTTATTGACTGTTTTTGACGGCGATAGAGAAATAGCCAAAGTTTCGGTTGAAGCGCCGCTAGACCTTATTTCTTATGTCAATCCGGTTGGTAAAACTCTTTCAGATTTTTCAAAAACCTATTACCGCATTACAAAAACAGAATAAATTTTCATGAGCCCCAAAGTCAAATTACAACTTGGCCAATTGTTGGTGGATAAAAAGATTATTACTCCCCAACAGCTTGATCATGCCTTAGCCGAGCAAAAAAAAACAGGCGAGCTTCTTGGAATCATTTTGCTGCGCTTAGGGTTTGTGATTGAAGAAAAAATTTATCTGCCTCTCCTGGCGGAACAGCTCGGTGTTGAATTCGTCAATTTAAAAGATATTACGGTTCGGCCCGAAGCGGTTAATAAAATTCCTGCCAAATTCGCGTACCATTACAAGGTTATGCCTGTTGAATTTAAAGATGATGTTTTAACGATGGCGATGGCGCGCCCGTTAGATATTCATACCCTCGATGACATCGGCCTTGTTGTGAAATGCAAAATAAGGTCTCTGCTGTCAAGCGAGCGCGATATCTTAGAGACGATTCGAAAATATTACGGCGTCGGCGCGGAAACCATTGAACAAATGATGGGAACGGTGGATGTCGCGAGAAGAGATCCGCACGTTATTATCGAAGAGGCCCTTGAAAGCGGTTCGGAGGCCTCGATTGGAAAATTTGTCAATCAAATCCTGCTTGAGGCCTACCGCGACAGGGCGACGGATATCCATATTGAACCTTTTGAAGATGAGCTTCATATCCGTTACCGCATCGACGGCATTCTCTATGACGCGAAAGTGCCGCCCAATATTAAACATTTTAGAGATTCCATTAATTCCCGCATTAAAATCATGTCGAATTTGAATATCGCCGAGAAACGCCTTCCGCAGGACGGGCGTTTTAACGTGAAGGTGGGTGACGCGGAGATTGATTTAAGAGTTTCCTTTCTTCCCACACCTTACGGCGAAAGCGTTGTGCTCCGTATTTTAACTTCGGCCAAACTTTACAGCATGAAGGATCTGGGCTTGTCCGATGACAATTTAAAAATATTAGATCATCTTATTCAAAAACCTCACGGTATTATTTTTGTGACCGGCCCGACGGGAAGCGGAAAAACGACGACGCTCTATTCCTGCCTTTCCAGCATTAATACCATGGATCAAAAAATTATCACGATTGAAGACCCTATTGAGTATCAACTCAAAGGCGTCACGCAGATTCAAATCAATCCCCGTATTGGTTTAACATTTGCCGCGGGCTTACGTTCCATGCTCCGCCATGACCCCGATATCATGATGGTCGGAGAAGTCCGTGATTTTGAAACAGCCGAAATCACCATTCAAGTTGCCTTAACCGGCCACTTGGTTTTTTCAACGCTTCACACCAATGACGCCGCGAGCGGTGTCACGCGTTTGGTCGATATGGGAATCGAGCCGTATTTGGTTTCCAGTTCGGTGGAATGTTTTATCGCTCAAAGGCTCGTGCGCTTGATTTGTCCCAAATGTAAAACTCCCGCCAAAATGACCGATGAAATCGCTAAAGAATTCGCCTTTAAAGAACCTGTCACCATTTACGAAGGAAAAGGGTGCGAGGCGTGCAAATTCACAGGTTACTGGGGGCGGGAAGGAATTTATGAATTTCTACTGATGAATGATGAAATCCACGAACTTATTTTAAAGCGAGCCCCTTCAAGCCAAATCAAAAATGCCGCCATCAAAAACGGCATGAAGACGCTGCGCGACGACGGACTCATCAAGGTCGCCCAGGGCAAAACTTCTCCAAGCGAAGTCATCCGCGTCACCCAAGAAGGCGC
>CAZBRU010000064.1:0-5897 GCA_964494585.1 uncultured Planctomycetales bacterium | reverse complement strand
CACACCGAGAAACACATTGTCGAATTAGTCAAGCACGATCATCCCAACTGGGCCGAAAAAGACGGCCTCTGCCAAAAATGTTTAGATTATTATCACGCGGAAATTCAGGGAAGCGTGTTTAAAGACGCACCGTGTGTTATACGTCAAAGAAAAATCAAAAGTGCTTGGAATGGCGTTAAAGGAATGTTTAGTAAAAGATCACCTTGACGCATAAGACAGCTCAAGGTATACTTTAAATGTAGACTCAATTGAGTATACATCTAAAGGAGAGAGCCTAATGAAAATAGCCAGTCATTTACTCAAAGCCCATCATATCGGTATACGGGAATTAAAGCAGCAGGCAACAACACAGTTTTTCAAAACACCGCTTATCATCACAGACCGGGGAGTTCCTATTAGCGTGAACCTTCCTTACAGCGATGTCCTTGAGCTTGTAGATATCTTAGATGAGATTTCTGACAAAGAAACAGTGGCTGCCGTTTTGGAAGGACGAAAAGCTATTAAAGCGGGTGCCAAAGGCGTTCCTGTTCAAAATCTTTTCCGGAGCTTCAAGAAAAAAAGAAAATAACTGCCGTTTAGCCCTACCCTTAATGTTCCATGAAATTTAGCTGCAGATTTCCAAGTGTCTCTATTCAAAAAAAATTTGAAAAGGTTCTTTCTCGGATTCCAAATAAAAAAATTCGGGAAGAAATTATGGATGCCATTTTTAAGCTTCAAGATTATCCGCGTCCTTTCGGACAAAAGCTTTTTAAGCAACTTGCTCCTCCGATTGAATGTTACGAATTTACGGCGCAATATCGTTTGCGCGTCGGAGATTACCGCATTCTTTACGATGTTAATGATGAGCGGAAAATTGTGTGGATTTTAGCCTTGCGCAAATGCGGTGAAACAACATATAATTGATTCCATGGCGCAAAACCATTTTTTAGATTTTTCCTCGCAGCGCAATCCCTTTAAGTACAGCGTTTTTGCGATCCTGCTTGTTCTTATTATCGCTCAATTTGCTTTCATGCATTTTAACGTGAAGATCATTTCGGAATTTATTTCGCTCGGCGTTGCCTTTGTATGTATTTTTTATCTGTGGCTGGCGGAACGGCGGGATTTCGACATTTTACATGGAATTAACAAAGAACTGAAAGTGATGCAGGAAGAACTTAAAATAAGCCACGTTGATACCGTTCTTTCCTTAGTGTTAAGCCAAGAAGCTAAAGATTCCTATACATACGGGCATTCCGAGCGCGTGCGCCATTATTCGGTTGTGATCGCGCAAAATTTAAATCTTACCCCGGCGCAGATTGAAATCATTTCCCGCGGCGCCAAGCTTCATGACATCGGAAAAATCGGAATCAAAGATGAAATTTTATTTAATAAAGGAAAATTAACCGACGAACAGTTTCAGGAAATAAAATCGCATCCTTTAAAAGGACTTATGATTTTAGGGCCGCTCAGATTTTTAGAAGATGAAAAGTCGATCGTGCGCCATCATCATGAACGCTTTGACGGCCGCGGTTATCCCGACGGGCTTAAAGGCGCGGCCATTCCTTTGGGCGCGCGCATTGTGTGCGTGGCGGATGCCTTTGACGCTATGCGTTCTTTGCGCCCTTATCGCGCCCCTTTAACCAGAGAACAGATTATTGAACAGCTCAAAACCAATGCCGGCAGTCAATTTGACCCCCAAGTTGTTGAGGCTTTGCTTAAGAGTGTTAATGAACTTTTAAGCTAAAGCGCCGCCCTTCCCTCAATTATCATTTTTACCCATGCTCCATCTTACAAAACAAGAACGCCAAGTTCTCCTTGCGGCAGGCTGCGTCGCTTTTTTGGGAATGTCTTTGAATTTTCTTTTTAAGACGAATCCAAATTTTCTTTCTTTGGCCAGTGTTTTAGAAAGTGACGCGCTTTATCCAAAAGTTGACCTTAACCGCGCGGCTTACAGTGAACTCTTGAATGTTCCCTACATCGGCCCGGTCACGGCTCAAAAGATTATCGACTACCGCCGGGAAAACGGGGATTTTTCTTCTGTCGATGAGATTCAAAACATCGAAGGCCTTCATTTTAAAAATTATTATCGAATTATTAAATATCTTACAGTTAAAAATAAATGATTATCTATCGGCCGCTTGTGGCGGTGGTTTTAAGTTTTGTTTTTGGGATTTTGATTGAACATTTCCTCGCTCTTTCTTTCACACCCTTAGCCGTTCTTTTAGGCATTGTTCTGTTTCTAAATTTTCTTTTTGTTCATAGGCCAAAATTTTCTTCCGCGCTGCTTTTGATATCGTTTTTTGTCGTGGGGATGATGTGTTTAAAAAATCACGAGATTTCCGCGCGGGATGATATTTCCTTTGCGGCCAAATATTACCGTTCTTTCCCAATTGTTGTTGAAGGAATGATTGACTCAGATATACAAACACGTAAAACCAAAACCACATTTGAATTAGAAATAAAAAACATTCAAACGCCCTGGGGCTGGCGCAAAAAAACCGGAAGGATTCTTGTGAACGCGTTCAAAGGTTTTAATCCTTCCTACGGCGATGTTGTCATTCTGAAGGGGAAACTTTACGAACCGTTTGATTTTAATTCCAAGTCGGACGATAAATTTCATTACAAAGATTATTTACACCGCCGGGGAATCAATCTTCTGCTTAGCGTGAAAAAAGACAGCGCGCCGCAGACAATTGCTCACGCAAACGCAAATCCCGTTCAAGATGCGGCCCTTAAGGTAAAACATCGTGTTAAAAAAGTTTTTTATGACAATCTTTCCTTTAATGAAGCCGCGATTGTGGCCGCGATCATCTTAGGCGACCGATACGACATTCCTAAGCACATCAATAATATTTTTATTCAAACCGGCACGGCCCATATCCTGGCGATTAGCGGACAAAATGTGGGGATCGTCGCTTTTTTGATTTTTATTCTGCTTAAAATGTTTCCGATTACGCGGCGCGGGCATTTTATTCTGACCATTTTGCTTTTGATTTTTTATTGTTTTATGACAGGTTTTCAGGCGCCTGTTGTGCGGGCGACCATTATGGCCGTTGTTTTTTTGCTGAGTTTTTTAGTTGAGCGCGAAACAGACACAGTAAATTCTTTGGCGCTCGCGTCTTTTATCATTCTTTGGTTAAATCCCTACAGCCTTTTTGATGTGAGTTTTCAGCTTTCTTTCATCAGCGTTCTCATGATTGTTTTGTGTTATCGAAAGGTATGGGCTCTTGTCTCAAAGGCGGAAATCTTCGACCGCCAGCCTTTTCGTTTTATTTTGGAAGCGGCGGTGGTTTCGGTCGTGGCGTGGAGTGCTGTCGCGGGCCTGATCGCGTATTATTTTGGCATGGTGACGCCAATTACCCTTATCGCTAACCTTTTCATTGTGCCTTGCATGACCGCCATCGAGGCGTTAGGATTAGGGCTTTCTTTGACCGGGATTTTTATCCCTAAGCTCAATTTTCTTTTTGCGGCGTGTTTGAAGGCAAGCCTAAGCCTCATGGTTTTTTTGGCGTATATTTTTTCTCAAATACCTTTCGCTTATTTCAACCTGTCATCCGTATCTCTCTGGGAAATAATAGGTTACTATGCAGTTCTTGCGGCGGGAGTCTATTTTTTTATGAGGAAATCTTCACCGCCTACAAATTGACAAATTTCTTTAAGTGTGATAAAGTTAACCCCATGAAAAGAATTATTTCCGTGCTCTTTTTTGCGCTTGCCGTCGAAGTTTTTTTCACGCCTTCGCTTTTTGCCTTCTGGATTTGGACTCCCGAAACCAACAAATGGGTTAACCCCAAGTATGACATCAAAGACACGCCCGCCGAACAGCTTGAGTTTGGAAAAACCTTTTACACCAATGGCGAATACCACAAAGCGATATCCGAATTTAATAAACTTGTTAAACATTATCCTAAATCCCGCGAGGCCGCGGAGGCCCAGTTTTATGTCGGCATTTGCCTTGAAAAACAGGACAAACCTTATGATGCCTTTAAATCCTATCAAAAAGTTCTAGAAAAATACCCTTTTAGCGAGCGCTCTGCTGAAATCGTTGAACATCAGTATAAAATCGGCGAGCGCATGATGGAAGAAGGCGGAAAGAAAAATAAATTTCTAAGTGTGGTGATAGGCGGTGAATACGCCGTTGTGGATGTTTTTCGCGCCGTGATTAAAAACGCGCCTTACGGTGTTTATGCCGCGCAGGCGCAGTATAAAATCGGCTTGTACCTTAAGGAAAAAGGGCTTTTTCAGGAGGCGCGCGATGAATTTGAGAAAGTCATCAACGATTATCCAACCAGTGAATGGGTGAAGGCGGCCAAATATCAAATTGCCCTATCGGACTCAAAACGCTCGCCGGACTCGCCGTATGACCAAAAAGTAACGCAGGTTGCCTCCGATGAATTCAAGGAATTCTTAAAAACCTATCCCGATGCTGATTTGTCCGAAAAAGCCAAAACGGAAATCAGCGGCCTTAATGATAAAGAAGCGGAAAATAATTTCCTTACCGGAAAATTTTACGAAAAACAAAAAAACTACAAGGCCGCCCGCGTGTATTATGAAACTGTTTTAAATGATTTTAAACAAAGCCCGGCCGCCATGAAGGCTTTAGAAAAATTGCGGGAATTAGATCTTAAAGGATTAGGATTGTAAGTGCAGGCTATGCAAAAAAAATTACATTTCTTAAAACCAGCTTTAACTCTCGCGCTTTTCTTTATCTTTTGCGCAGGCTGCGGATACTCGACGCATTCGGCCAATCTTGGGCCCATTCACAATATTTATATTGAACAGTTTAAGAATAATGTGGATTTTGGCAGTGCAACAACGCGCAACTTATATTTGCCGCTCTTGGAAGTTAAGGTCACGGATGCTATCAAAAAGCGTTTTCTTTTTGACGGGACTCTAAAGGTTACAAAAAAAGAAAACGCGCATATCATCTTGCAAGGGGGGCTTTTAAATTACGACAGAGGAGCCCTGCGCACGCTTGAAAACGGCGATGTGCAGGAATACCGCATTACCATTACTGTATCTTTGACTTTGATTGATGTTAAAACAGGAGAGTCTTTGTGGTCGGAACCAAGTTTTTCCGGTGATGCCACGTATTTTACAAGCGGCTCTTTGGCTAAGTCCGAGTCAGCCGCGCTTGAAGACGCCTTGACTGATCTTGGCCGCCGCGTGATTGAACGCACCGTTCAAGATTGGTAAGAAAACTCATCCCATGACCTATCTTTTCTTAGGCCAAGATACGCTGGCCAAAGATGTCAAACTTACCGAACTTAAAAAACAATTTCTAAAAACAAAAGAAGCCTTTGAATTTGATTTAGAAACCCTTTACGCTCAGACGCTCGCGGCCGACGAACTCAAAAAAAGCCTTCTTAACCTTCCCGTTGTTTCCAAAAAGAGAGTTGTTGTCATCAAGGACGCCCACAAGCTGTCTCCTTACAACAAAGGCCTCATCGAAGAATTCACCTCTGACGCGCCTGATTATCTTATTTTAATTTTGGATTCAGAAATTTGGGAAGCTAAGGATAGCTTTGTTAAAAAGATTTCTCCATTTGCCAAAGTCACCGCGTTTGAACAAAGGCCTGAGCTTAATGTTTTTGCTTTAACGAATACCATTGCGATGCGCAATTCCATGGAATCTTTAAAGATTTTGACGCAGCTTTTAGTTAAAGGAGATCATCCTTTGCAGATTATGGGGGGGTTGGTGTGGTATTGGGGAAAATCAAAAGACCGTATGCCCTCGGAGCGTTTTAAAAAAGGCCTCTTGGCTTTAGAAGAGACCGATTTAAATATCAAGCGAAGCCGCCTAAAGGGCGAATACGCGCTTGAAGTGTTGATTGTGAAATTGTGTTCTTAAATGAAGAAAAGTTTAGGTGAGGGTCTTCAAAAGCCGTCCAAAGCGGGATTTGCGCCGGGAAGCCGTA
>CAZBRU010000063.1:1977-6603 GCA_964494585.1 uncultured Planctomycetales bacterium | reverse complement strand
TTATAGATTTTTAAATTAAATGAAATGCGAAAATTCGAGGTATTCTACCTGAAAAAGGTGAGGGATTCAAGGGTGCATTCCAAAAGCGCACACGCAATTGCGGCCTCTTTTTTTGGCTTGATAAAGCCCCCAATCGGCTTTATCAATCAATTCTTCCATGTTTTTTCCATGGATAGGATACGTTGAAACGCCGGCACTCACGGTCACCTGGAGCGTTAAATCATAGGCTTTAATTGTTGCCGCTTCAATCGCTTCCCGAATACGTTCGGCCGCGAACTGCGCGCCGGCGCGGTCGGTATCGGGCAAAATCACAAAAAATTCTTCGCCTCCAAAGCGGCCCACCAAATCGATTTCACGGATATTTTCTTTGATGAGGCTTCCGACATTTTTAAGCACTTGGTCTCCCGCCAAATGGCCGTAGTGGTCGTTGATTCTTTTAAAATGGTCAACGTCAATCATCACAACAGACAAATCAAGTTTGCGGCTTACCGCGCGCTGCAACTCGACTTCAAAACGTTCCATCAAATGGCGGCGCGTGCACGCTCCGGTCAAGCTGTCGGTAATCGCCATGCCTTCCACTTCTTCGTAAAGTTTGACACGGCGCAACCCTAAAGCAAATTGATTGGCCAAAATAATAAATTTATCCTGATCCAATAAAGACAACCCTTCGACGGTAAGAAACCCTAATTTTTCGCGTTTGCTTTGAAGAGAGAAGATAAAATGTCTTCGGCCGTCGTGAAGTTTCCTCTCGTCATCGGAAAGATACGAGACAAATTGACAGTCCGCAAAAGAAATCATGCCCTTAAGCTTTTCTTTAAAAACCGCGAAGGCCTCTTTTTCATTTAATTTTTTTGTAATTTCTTTGGTGATATCAAAAAGCGCGAAGGTTTCGGCGGCTTTGCCTTCTAAAAGTTTTTTTTGTTTTACAACTCTTATCTGACGCGCGGCTTCTTTTTCAAATTCACTTTCAAGCTTCAAAAACTGCCCGCGGCACGATTCGATGGTGTGGTCAGCGCGCTGTTTCACAAAATAAATACAGCAGCCGCTAAAAATCAGCAAAAGGATTACAGGGAATAACATACTCGATTGCGTCCTTGGTTTTTGGCCTTGTAAAGCGCTTCATCCGCGCGCTCCAGAAGTTCTTCTTTCACTCCCGCGTCTTTCGGAAAAGAGGCTACGCCGATGGAGACGCTGACATGTGTTTTTTGTTTGCGCAAAACAATTTCCTGCGCGAAAATCTTTTCTCGAAGTTCTTCCGCCAAACCTATCGCTTTGTTTTTGGGGCAATCGGGGAGAAATATGGTAAATTCTTCCCCGCCGTACCTGCACACAAGCTGGCCGGGTTCTTTAAATGTGTCCAAAAGAATATAGCTGATTGTTTTAAGGACAATGTCGCCCGCCGTATGGCCGTATTGATCGTTGTATTCTTTAAACTTATCTAAATCGATCATGAGAATTGAGAGTTCCGCCTTATGGCGCAGATGACGGCTTATTTCTTCGCCCAAGCGCTCCAAAAGATAACGCCGTAAATAAAGCCCCGTTAAGCTGTCGTGAATCGCCAGCTCTTCAATCTTTTCGTAGAGATGCGCGTTTTCAATCGCGACCGCTCCCAAATCACCTATAGTGGTCAAAAGCCTTAAATGTTCCGTCGTAAAATAACGTTCGTGCACACTGTCCACGCGAAGAATTCCAAACGCCTTATGCCCGACAAGAAGGGGAACGCTGATCATCGAGCGCATGATTCTTGAATCGTCGGCCTTATTTTTTTCAAGGTCAAAACGAAAATCATTTTTAGTGTCTTCAACCAAAAGAGGCTGCAGTGTTTTCACAACCCATTCATCAAAAATATCTCCCTGTTTGGATTTTAAGTTGACGCGCATCTGCTTTTTTTGCGAGGAAGAAATTCCAAGCTCACCGGTTTTAGAATGAAAGAGGTAGAGAATGGTGGTGACCGCGTCCCCGCCGAAAAGACGGTCTGTTTCTAAGGAAAGAGTTTCGGAGGTGTCCTCTAGAGACAAACAAAAGATAAGTTTTTCTGTTAAGTCTTTAAGTTTTTTATAATCTTCAATCTTTTTGCCGAGAGAAACAATGGCATGCTCATCTCTCTCAATTTCAGCCTTGAGGAGATTTATTCTCTCAACATAATCCTGCTGATTAAGAGTAATTTCAGACTGCTCTTGGCTTAGATGATATTGAAAAAAGAAAAGCGTGAGGGCAACGAGGCATTGCGTGCAGGCAATCCAGGTGAAAAGCGAGGTGTGGCTGTGGGCCGCGTAGACAAAAAAACCAATCAGCGCTATTGGGTATAAAGCGGGGAAAGAAAACTGGGGATTAAATAATTGTTTTTTCAGTTTCCTTATCAAAAAAATGCACCTTGCTCATGTCAAGAACAAGGTCCATGTCGCGGTTGACTTCAGGCCGATCATGGGCCCCGACTCTTGCGATAAAACTATGCCGTCCGGTTGTTAAATACAGATAAACTTCTGAACCCATCGGCTCAATGACTTCGCAGACGGCGCGGATAGTATTGTCCGGAGATGACAGGGAGGTGAAAAGTTTATCATAGATATCTTCGGCGCGAATGCCGAAGGTGATTTCTTTTCCCGCGTAAGGTGCGATGACTTGATACATTTCTTCTACAATTTTGACTTGGAATTTTCCTTCATCAAAATAATATTTGCGTTCTTTTTGAATAATACGCCCGTCCATAAAATTGATGGGCGGCGAACCGACAAAGCCTGCCACGAATTTATTGGCCGGATGGTCATAAACAGTAATCGGCTCCGCGCACTGCTGGATTTTTCCGTCTTTCATAACCGCGATGCGGTCGCCTAAGGTCATGGCCTCAGTTTGATCATGAGTGACATAAATAAAAGTCGTTTGAAGGCGCAAGCGCAGTTTATGGATTTCGGTACGCATCTGCACGCGCAGCTTGGCATCGAGATTGCTTAAAGGTTCATCGAACAAGAACACCATGGGTTTCCTGACAATGGCGCGGCCGACAGCCACACGCTGGCGTTCGCCGCCGGAAAGTTCTTTGGGGCGGCGGTCTAAGAGTTTTTTAATGCCTAAAATTTCCGCGGCCTCAGAAACACGGCGAATAATTTCGAGCTTAGGATAATGACGGAGCTTAAGGCCGAAGGCCATATTTTCAAAAACCGTCATGTGCGGATAAAGCGCGTAGTTTTGAAACACCATCGCGATATTGCGGTCTTTGGCGGGAACGTCATTCACGATGCGGTCACCGATCCAAATGGTGCCTTCCGAAATTTCTTCCAAGCCGGCAATCATGCGCAGCGTCGTTGATTTGCCGCAGCCCGAAGGCCCGACTAAAACTAAAAATTCTTTATTCTCAATGCCAAGATTGACATTGTCAACGGCCTTGACGGTGTCTTTATAAAATTTGCTGACGTTTTTTAAGCTGATTTGTGCCATGGATTGAATTGGAAAGTTCTTATTATAACAAAAGTCAATTACTGCGCAAGTTTAAACATGCGCATAGTCGACAATTTTATCGAGCGTACTTTTTAAATCTTTTCTCGCGACAATCATGTCAATCAGCCCGTGGGCTAAAAGAAATTCTGATTTTTGAAATCCCGCGGGCAATTTTTGTCGAATGGTCTGTTCGATAACCCGTGGGCCGGTAAAACCGATTAAGGCTTTGGGCTCGGCAATAATCACATCGCCGATTCCCGCAAATGAAGCCATGACCCCGCCCATCGTTGGATTTGTAAGAATAGAAATATGCAAAAGCCCCGCGTCGTGATGACGGGAAAGTGCCGCGCACGTTTTCGCCATTTGCATGAGTGAAAAAACTCCCTCGTGCATCCTTGCGCCTCCGCCTGAGCCGGAAACAATGATAACGGGCAATTTGTTTTTTGTGCCGAGCTCAATAATCCGTGTGATTTTTTCTCCGACAACCGAACCCATAGACCCCATAATAAAGCGGGAATCAGTCACCGCAAGCGCCACTTTTTTTCCGCTGATTTGTCCCGTGCCGGTTATGACCGCGTCCTTTAGGCCCGTTGCCGCTTTATCTTCTTCAAGTTTATCTTTATAACTTTTGGGGCCTTTAAAATTTAGAATATCAATAGAAGTTAAATTAGCGTCTTTTTCTTCAAAGCTTCCCTCGTCAACTAAAAGCGCGACGCGTTCGAGAGCTGTAAGGCTCAAATGATAATTGCATTTTGGACAGACATTCAAATTGTCCTTGAGCGTTTTATTATAATGCGGAGTTTCGCACTCCGGGCATTTGGTCCAAAGCCCTTCGGGAATGTCTTTCTTTTTAACTCTGACTAATGTGTATTTATGTTTGCCAAAGAGTGGCATAAGGAGAACCTAAACTTACGTGTCCGTTCGGTAGACGGTTAAACCAGAAAGCACCTTGGGATAGAAGTAGGTTGTTTTGGGCGGCATTTTTTCACCGTTTAAGGCAATGGACTTGAGCTCGGAAACACGCACGGGATTCATAATGAAACTTGCCTCTGCCCGCCGGTCATTGACTAAGGCAATCGCTTCGTCGATATCCTTGGTGTAGGTGATTTCTTCGTGAGTAATGCCGAGACGGTCTAAGACAAATGTTCTTAAAATAACGGCGTCAAGACTGCGGAATTCTTTTGAGCCTTC
>CAZBRU010000063.1:0-1877 GCA_964494585.1 uncultured Planctomycetales bacterium | reverse complement strand
CATGGCTCTTGCCCGCTTGGACGTGTTTTTTTAGCAAGCACGGAACGGCGGTATTCTAAAGCCACTTGATAACGGTGATGTCCGTCGGCAATAAAAAAATGTTCGTCTTCAAGGGCAGTTTTAATTTCGTTAACCAAATTGGAATCTTCAAGCCGCCAGATTTTGTGCGTCACGCGATCGTTGTCGACGGCTTGCATGTAGGGTTGGGTCGGCGCGATGTGCTGTTGGAAAATTTTTTCCACTGTTTTGGTGCGGTCGGAGAAGCAGACAAAAATAGGGCTAAGATTTGCCTTCAAAAGCCGCCAAAGCCGAAGACGGTCTTCTTTGGCCTTAGATTGAATATTTTCATGGGGAAAAATTTTTGAATCTTCTTTGTCCTGAAGGCGCATCAGGCCGACGAAACCCATACGGCTGTGTTTTTCACCGCGCACCACATATTCTTGCTTGTAATAATAGAAACAGGACTTGCTGTCTTCCGTTAAAACACCGGTTTTAAGCCATTCGTCGTAAATTTTTTTGGAACGCGTGTAGCGATTGTCGTATTTGTCATCGCTTTGTTTGGATAATCCTAAATCGATATGGATAAAGTTGCTTGGATGGAGATTGTGATAAAACTGCTGTTCAGCCGGTGAAATGACATCATACGGCGGACAGACAACCTTTGAAATATCGCCTGCTTTTTCCTGGCTATAGAGAACGGCTTTGAATGGCTTGACTTGTGACATAAATTAAACTCCCCGTGATACTTCCGGAAACATCGGCCAGCCAATCAAGAAAATCGCACTCACGGCCGGGAACAAAATATTGATGAAATTCGTCACTGACGGCATACACCGCACAGAAAACAACCGCCCAGAGAAGAATTTTCTTCCATTTGAAGTCTGTCGTCCCGTAAAAAGCCCTGACAACTAAAAGGCTAAAGAACCCATATTCAAGAAAATGATAAACTTTATCCGAAAGCCCAGCAACAGAAGGGGTTTTCAAATCGGGTATCGACGAAACAGAGAAGATGATACCAGAATATACCAGAACTGGAAACCAAAATTTGAGGAATCTCTTTTCCCTCACAAACGACATGGCCGGCCTTTTTTGCTCAATTTTTACTTGGGGTAGATGCCGGATGGCAGGCGCAGGAGCCTGAACAAGGCGCTTTTGCCGGCGCTTCCTTTGGCGGTTCCGCTTTTGAGGCGCCTTTATTCTTATAATCGGTTTGGTAGAAGCCGCTTCCTTTAAAAATAATGCCGCTCCCCGTTCCAATGAGGCGTTCAAGCTTTTGTTTCTTGCATTTTGGGCATTTTTTCAGGCGGTTATCGCTCATGGATTGAAGAATTTCAAACGCGTGGCCGCAACTTCCGCATTCATATTGATAGGTTGGCATTATGTACCTCGTTTTTCTAAATTGGTTACGTCTTTCGGCTAAGGTTACGAAGCCCGTTTCGTTTATCGGTAACGTTTTTCGTCTTTTTAACGTAACCCTAACCCAACTACGATACGGGCATCGTTACCGTAACCTTTTACTTAAATGCTTTCTTCAACTTCTCACTAAAACCTTCGCCGCTTCCTAAATTTTCACCGCTAACACGCGCGTATTCTTCTAAAAGGCGTTTTTGTTCGGGAGAAAGCCTTTCGGGCACTTGAATCATCACCTGCGCGTATTGATCTCCCTGTACATTACCATGAAGATCTGGCATTCCCTTACTTTTTAAACGAAACATCTTTCCGCTTTGCGTGCCGGCGGGAATTTTCATCGAAACACTGCCGTTTAAAGTCGAAACGGAAACCTCCGCTCCAAGCGCGGCTTTTACAAAATTTAACGGAAGCTGCATATAAATGTCTTTTCCTTCACGGTGAAACACGGAATGGTCTTTCACATGGAC
>CAZBRU010000062.1:0-6722 GCA_964494585.1 uncultured Planctomycetales bacterium | reverse complement strand
GATATCAACAATGTTTCATTTGGCTCGCAAAGAGCACTTTCACTTATTTTAGAATTAGCCGGCGGCACTGTCGATGCCGCGAGCGATGTTTTCCCGATGAAAGGAAAAAATTCCGCTCGAAATTTAAACGTTTCAATTTTAAAAATTAATGATTTGCTGGGAATCAATGTTCCGGCCGCGCGCATTAAAGATATTTTGATTAAACTTGGATTTAAAATTGCCTCTGCTAAAAAAGATATTCTAAAAATTATCATTCCTTCCTTTCGAAACGATATTAAGGAAGATGTCGATATCATGGAAGAGGCGGCGCGCATCGTCGGATATGAACATATCCCGACAACGCTTCCTTTAATCAAGGCGTCGGTCATTTCAAAGGAGAAGAATTTCACTTTTAGAGAAAATATTTCAAACACGCTCGTCGCTCTTGGATTGAATGAAGCCGTTGGTTATTCCATGACGAGCGAAAAATTTCTTCAAAGAAGCGGTTTTAAAACTGAACAGATTTTAAAAGTAAAGAATCCTTTGAGCATTGACCAGGAAATGATGCGCCCGTCGCTTTTGATAAGCCTGTTACCCGTACTTTCTTTGAATATTAATCGCGGGCAGAAAAATATTAAACTTTTTGAAGTCGGAAAAACTTACAATACAAACGATTTAGAAAAAGAAAGCGTTGGAATCATTTTATCCGGACTTCGCCGGGAGGATTGGCGGCAAAAAAGGGAAGATGTGGATTTTTATGATTTAAAAGGAACCGTCGAAGGCGTTTTACATAAAAATGATGTCACGCATGTTGAGTTTGCCGTGTCAGAGCAAAGATTTTTTGACACCGCGTGCAGCGCTGATATTTTAATTGAAGGAGAAAAAATAGGAGTGGCCGGAAAATTGTCTTCGCAGGTCTTGTCCAATTGGGATATCAAGCAAAGGGGTGTTTATTTTGCCGAACTGGATGCGCAAGTTCTTCAAAAATATCAAAAACCAAAACTGCGGTTTGAGCCGTTGTCAGAATTTCCGGTTGTGGTCCGCGACATCAGCCTTGCGGTTAAAAATCAGAACACATTTTCGCAAATCGAACACTTAGCTTATCAAACCGGCGGCGAACTTTTAAAATCCGTGCGCTTTGTCGAACAGTACACGGGGGATAAAATTCCCTCCGGCCACCGCGGCATTGTCCTGTCTTTACTCTATCAATCTTCCGAGCGTACACTGCGCGAAGAAGAGATTAACGCGGCTCACGAAAAAGTCTGCCAAAAAATCACAAGCGAATTAGGAGCCATCCGCAGGTAGTTTTGATTTGTAGCTTTAAAAATCTTCCTTGTAAAGAGGGGGTATTGTTTGTTAAAATACCTTTTCATCAAAGTTGAGTAAAGGGTTTCTGTGGTCATCAAAAAGGCTAATTCAAAAATGTTTATTAGAAGCAGGATACTTAAATTGCTTAAAAGCCAAAAGGAGGAAGACCGGCTTAAAAAAAGCAAAGTGATCCAAAAGAAACTTTTTTTAACACAAGAATTTAAACGCGCTAAAACCATTTTGTTTTACGCATCGTTTAATGGAGAAGTAGAAACGTTTCGTATGATAAGACAAGCACTGCGACTTGGAAAAAAAATTGCGTTACCGCTTATACAAAAAAGGCCAAAAAAAATTATCCCCGTTTTAGTCCAAAATCTGCGCACAGAGCTTACCAAAGGGGCGCATGGCATTTGCGAGCCGAGATTGCTCGATGCCAAGCCCCTCGACGTGCGCGAAATCGATTTAGCCATTATTCCTGGGGTCGCGTTTGATTGTAAAAACAACCGCCTTGGGCGCGGAGCCGGCTACTATGACCGGTTCCTTAGAGACTTTCCCGTCACAACTCCCACCATCGGCCTTGCCTTTGATTTCCAAGTTGTCAACGCCTTGCCTTTCGACAAAGCGCATGATGTTCCTGTTGCGCGCGTCATTGCCAATTAGTCTTTAAGAAGCTTTTGATCATAAGGAGGAATTATGTCTAACAATACTTATATTTTTTTGTTAATCGGCTTTCCGCTTGGAATTGTGATTGGATATTTTTTAAGCCGGTTTTTTGGAGATAAAAGACTGCGTGATGCCCAAGCCAAGGCCAAAGAACTTGTCGCGGCCTCATCGCGTGAAGCGGAAACACGTAAAAAAGAAATCGAACTTTCTGCCAAAGATATGGCGATTAAGTTAAGGCAGGATTTTGAAAAAGAAACCAAAGACCGCAGGGAAGAACTTGCCGCGTCCGAAAAACGCACGGTGCAGCGCGAGGAAAACTTAGAGCGCCGCGCGGATCTTTTGGAAAAAAAAGAAAAAGATATTTTAGCGCGCACGCAGGCGCTTCATCACGATGAAGAAGGAATAAAGAAGGAAAAAGATGAGCTTCAAAAACTCATTGCCGAAGAAAAGCAAAGGCTTCAAGTCATTTCTTCTCTCACGCAGGAAGAAGCGCGCAAAATTCTTTTATCACGCCTCGAAGAAGAGTTGACTCACGAAAAGGCGACGCGGATTCGTAAAATGGAAGAAGAGATTAGGGAAACCGCGGACAAAAAAGCGCGTGAAATTATCACAACCGCGATTCAACGCTGCGCGAGCGATCATACTTCAGAAACAACGGTCAGCGTCGTCAGCCTTCCGTCTGATGAAATGAAAGGCCGTATCATCGGCCGCGAAGGGCGCAATATTCGGGCTCTTGAAATGGCAACCGGCGTTGACATTATCATTGATGATACCCCCGAGGCTGTTACAATTTCCGGTTTTGATATGGTGCGCCGTGAAATCGCCCGCATGGCCTTGGAAAATCTGATTGCCGACGGGCGTATTCATCCCGGACGCATTGAAGAGGTGGTTGAAAAAGCCAAAAAAGACATTGATCAAAAAATTAAAGAAGAAGGCGAAAAGGCCGCGTTTGATTTAGGAATTCACGGCATGCATGCTGAGCTTTTAAAATTAGTCGGGCGTCTTCGCTACCGCACAAGTTTCGGCCAAAATGCGCTGCAACACACAAAAGAAGTCGCCTTTTTAATGGGGCTTATGGCAACTCAACTTGGGCTTGATGTTAAAATCGCGAGGCGTGCCGGCCTTTTGCATGACGTTGGAAAAGTCGTAGGCCAAGAAGTCGAAGGCACGCATGCCATTATCGGAGGCACGTTAGCTCGAAAATACGGCGAACCGGAAGATGTGGCGCGCGCGGTTGAATCGCATCATGAAGAAGTCGAAATGAACACAATTTATGGTGTTTTGGTTTGCGCGGCAGACGCCGTCAGTGCCGCCCGGCCCGGGGCGCGCGCGGAAACACTTGAAACTTACATTAAGCGTTTAACCGGCCTCGAGACCATCGCCAATTCTTTTAAGGGCGTTGATAAGGCGTTTGCTCTTCAAGCCGGACGCGAGATCCGCGTTTTAGTCAGCCCCGAAAAAGTCAATGACGATAACGCCATTGTCTTAGCGCGCGAGATGCGAAAGAAAATTGAAGAGACAATGGAATATCCCGGGCAGATTAAAGTAATCGTCATTAGAGAAACAAGAGCTGTGGAGTATGCGAAATAATTTATGAATATCCTATGTATTGGTGATGTCGTCGGAGAACCCGGCCGAAACGCGATTAGAGAACTTCTTCCTAAAATCAAAGAAGAATTAAGGATTGATTTTACGATTTGTAACGGCGAAAATTCCGCCGGCGGCTCCGGTATCACGCCGCGCCTGGCTGATGAATTATTTAAGTCAGGCTGTGATATCCTGACAACCGGTGACCATGTTTGGGATAAGTTTGATATCAAAGAATACCTCAATCAAAATAAAAATATCATTCGTCCCGCCAATTTTCAACCCGGCTCGCCGGGCCGGGGATGGACGGTTGCTAAAACTTCCAAGGGCGTTAAGGTAGGTATAATAAATCTTTTGGGAAGAGTGTTTATGCGTTATAATGTCAACTGTCCTTTTCGAGAATTTCAAAGTATTTTTAAAGAGATAAAACAAGAAACATCGATTGTGGTTGTTGATTTACACGCTGAGACAACGAGCGAAAAGGTGGCGTTTGGATTTTTTTCCGATGGGCAGGCGTCCGTTGTTTTTGGCACGCACACACATATTCAGACGGCGGATGACGTGATTTTACCGCAAGGAACAGCCTACATTACGGATTTAGGAATGACAGGGCCGTATGATTCGGTGATAGGGCAAAATAAAGATCAAATCATCGAACGTTTTACGACTGGCTTGCCTGTAAGATTTCAAGTCGCAGAAAGCAATGTAAGGTTAAATGGTATTGTTGTTGATGTTGATGAAAAAACCGGTCGGGCCAAAAGTATGGTGCGCCTTCAGCGAGCTCTTCTAACTTAACAAGGAGGTCGGCTATGTCAGGATGGGATGGTTTAAATCGTCGTAAATTTCCGCGGGCAAGTTATCCCTGTTTGATTATCATTCGTCACAATCATGGCGGCCCTGAGGCCATGCTCACGCATACCGACAATGTGGGTATCGGCGGCGTGTGCGTAACGCTTAAACGCGGCCTAAAACTTTTTACTCCCGTTGAACTCGAAATCGATTTGCTTGACACTGATGTTCACATCAAATGCCAGGGCAAAGTGGTTTGGTCAGTTCAGCGGCGCAATACGGAAGAAAAGAAACCTTCTTTTTTTGATACAGGGATTGAATTTTCCGATATCAGTTCCAAAGAGCAGCAGCGTGTTCATGAAATCGTCAATCGCCTTGTTAAACTGGAACAGCCGATTTCTTAAAACCCCAGCGCTGTTTATCGAATCATTACTTTCTACTTATGATTAGAGTCCGTTTTGCCCCGAGCCCCACCGGGTATTTGCACATCGGCGGGGCGCGCACCGCGCTTTTTAATTGGATGTACGCCAAAAGCCAAAACGGCGAATTTATTCTCCGCATTGAAGATACCGACCGTGAACGCTCCCGCCAAGAATTTGTCGATGAAATTTTAGAGAGTTTATCCTGGCTTGGATTCAAGTGGGACGCTATTTATTATCAAACAGCGCGGTTTGACTTGTATCAAAAATACGCCAAGCAATTATTGGACGAAGATAGAGCGTACAAAGACGGCGAAGCCGTTATTTTAAAAATTCCGCAGGCCGTTCAATTTAAAATCGATGACCTCATCCGCGGCGAAATTGTTTTTGATTCCGAAACCATCAAAGACCAGGTCCTCATAAAATCTGACGGCTCACCGACTTACAGCTTTGCCTGCGTTGTTGACGACGCGCTTATGGAAATCTCTCACGTGATCAGGGGTGAAGACCATATTTCAAATACCCCAAAACAAATCGCGATCTATCAGGCTTTGGGATTTAAAATCCCAAAGTTTGCTCATCTTCCTTTGATTATGGGTGATGACGGCGGAAGACTTTCTAAACGCACGGGGGCGGTTGCGGTGAGCGACTACAGGCGTATGGGGTTTTTACCGGAGGGAATAGTCAATTATTTGATGCTTTTGGGTTGGTCGCCGGGAGGAAATCAAGAAATTGTTGATATTGAAAATGCCATTAAAAAATTTTCTATCAAAAAAATCAACAAAACAGCGGCTGTCTTTTCGATGGATAAGCTCAAATGGGTCAACAGCCAATATCTTAAAAAAGCAGATCCCGCGCATTTGACCGATCTTTTGATACCTCTTTTGAAAGAAAAAAACTGGAAAATTGAGGATTTCGATAGAAAAGCTTTAGAGGGTATTGTAAAATTATTCCAGGGCCGCATGGAAACTTTGCTTGATTTTCTAGACTGGGCCGAATTTATTTTTGTCGAAGAGCTTGCGATCAACGATGACGTTCAAAGGGAACATCTGGGCGTGAATCGTGCCAAAGAATTCGGATTGCTTGCCGAGCGATTAGCTGAGCTTAAAAGTTTTGATATTCAATCGGCGGAAGAAGTCTTTCGGAATCTGGTTGCTGAGTTAAATTTAAAAGCCGCGGATTTGGTGCATCCTGTGCGGGTGGTTTTGACAGGCAAGGCTGTCGGCCCCGGCCTTTTTGATACCATGGTTATTTTGGGAAAAGAAAAAACAGTCAATCGCTTAAGAAAGTTTTCTAAAAAGTCATTTTGAAAGGGGGAGGCCCTGTGTTTAATAAATCTTTATTCATTATTGTTTCTACTTTTATGATTTCCGGCTGCTGTATGTGCCAGCGCAGTATCACCACAACGCATGACGCGGTGGAAAAAATAACTTACAGCAGCGCAACCGTTTCTCTCCAAGCGGGAAACCAAGGGATTCTGCCGCAAGGCCAGATGAATGTGGTCAATCAACAGCTTCAAGACAGCAAAGAGCCGCTTAAGGTTTACGAAACAAAGAAAGAAGCAGGCAGTTGGATTCCTGAGCCCGTTCAAGACGCTGATGAGTGGGTCAAAAAGAATTTGTGGTAAAAGTAGTTCTAAAATATAGCCCTTGCCTAACTCGTCAAGGGCTGTTCATTTGCGGGATAGTATAATGGTAGTACGTCAGACTCTGGATCTGGCTGTCAAGGTTCGAATCCTTGTCCCGCAGTAATGACTCTGCCATGCACCAGACTAAACACTTCGTAGTCGGTGCATGGCAGCCGTGAACCTAACACGGAGTGTTTGTTATGGTTCACGGCTGGATCTGGCTGTCAAGGTTCGAATCCTTGTCCCGCAGTTATTATGGTTCTCCCGCATTTTCTAACTTTAGTGGTATGCGGGACCCCGCCGTTTTCACGGCGGGGGAATCCTAGCGGGGCAGCCAAATAAATCTCTCG
>CAZBRU010000061.1:4622-6735 GCA_964494585.1 uncultured Planctomycetales bacterium | reverse complement strand
CGCTTCCGCCGGAAGGCTGCCAATCCAGCTTTAAGCGCACTCCCGTCGACTGCATGCTTCCGGTTTCCGTTCCCTTGGGGCGTAAAAAGGCACCGGTCTTATCGCTGGGAACGTAAACTTCCAGATTATTGTTGCTTCCCGCAGAGGTGTCTGCAGGGCTTAGGCCTGAATCTTTCATAAGGCCATGATAGCCCGAGTAAGTGCCGCCGAACGTCGGTTTTAAAATAATCCAAACAGCGTCGTGATTGGTCGCGTTACGCCAGGAGTTGTCCCAGGTGATATCAAATTGAACAATGGCGGTATCCGCGATATTGTTTGTGTCATAAACTCTGTCTTTGAGCTGGACATTTGTAATCTGCAGATTGTTGGCTTCAGCCTTGAGGGATAAAGCAAGAAGAAACGCGCAAAAACTTATCAAAATTTTCTTAACACTCAATATTTTCATTTTAATCTCTCACTTTTAGTTCCGGTTTTTCTTTTTCGACCGCATTATCTAACCAAGAAGACATCGGTTGGCGTAATTTAAGCTGTATGTCTAAGATTTTTTCTTTAACCGGCCCCGCGTCTTCGGCTCCCGGGTTTAAATGCAAATACTCTTTGTAATCTTTAAGGGCTTCGGGCATATTATCCAGATATTCCCCGTTTATGAACGCTAAGTTGTAATGAGCCGCGGCGTCGGAAGGCGTAAGCTCTAAAACCCGCTGGTATTCATCGACCGCTTTTTGATACTGCCCGCGGTCATAAAACATATTTGCTAAATTGTAATGAAGCTTGGCGGATTCACGGCTTAACCTCGCATTGTCCGCACGCAACGATGCCACTTGCGTGTTTGTTTTTTTAATGCTTTTTTCCAAAGCATTTAAATTTTTTTCCGTCTTCACTTTAAGGAGTTCTCTGTCTTTCGAAGAAGACGCGTCTTTGATTTTTGAAGGAAGAACATTTTCCATGGCCTGTTTTTGTTCAGCTTCCTTCCTGGCTTGGGTTTCTTCAATGGCCTTGATTTTTGCCGTAAGTTCTGTTTGAGTCTCATTAAACGTCTTTTGAAGCTCTTGGAGCTGCTGTTTGTTATCTTTAACAGCCTTTTCCGCGTCCTCGGCGCGTTTCAAAATGTCATCGCGCTGGCGGTTTAAAAAATTGATGCGGTTTGAATTGATATCGGATTCTCCGCGAAGGCTTTTGAGCTCCTGTTCGCCTGCCGTTTTCTCATCCTGAAGTTTGCGGTTTTCCTCTAAGGCATTTTTTAAACTTTGATTAATCGCGGCCAACTGTTCTTCCTTTAGCTCGACTCTTCCGGCTTCTTTGCTTGAGGACAACCCGGAGCCGGCAACCTTGATTTGTTCTAAACCCACTTCGGTTTGCACTTCTTCGGTTTCCTCGGCTTGCAGAGTCAAAGCAAAAAACGCGCCGCAAAAAATTATGAACGCAAGGCAAATAGTTTTTGGATTTTTCATTTTTTTAACTCTCCACCTTCCGGCGTATAGGATTTAAAGGGTTTGATGTCGCCCCGCCATTGGTTAAAATCATTTTGGCCAGAAACAATGTGAGGCGTGATGAAGATAATGATTTCCGTGCTGTTGTAGGCGTCGGATGTGCGTTTAAATAAATTTCCCAAAAACGGAACGTCCATGATCCCGGGAAGGCCTTTTCTGACGTATGCCTTATCTTCTTTCTTCAGGCCTCCCAAAATAATCGACATGCCGTCTTTGACCATCACGGTCGTTTCCACTTCGGTTTTGTTGACCTGCGGAATGCCTCCGCCTTTAGACGTAATTTTATCGACCACTGTTGAAATCTCAGGCTTAAGGCGCATCGTGACAAATCCATCATCGTTAATGGTCGGCGTCACTAAAAGCTTTAAGCCGACATCCACAAAGCGGACATCTTCGCTTGTTATAGCGTTATCGCCTGTCCCCGAAGTCGTGGAAATAATGTATGGAATGGTATCGCCGACATGAATTTTTGCCTCTTCATTATTTGTCACCAAAAGTTTTGGGTTGGAAAGAATTTTTGTATTACTTACCTGTTTTAAAAGGCGCAGGGAACTGACAAAATGATCCGCCCCCACCGCTCCGACAGCTATCTTGCTAAAAATTGAGGTCAGGGCATCGCTTGA
>CAZBRU010000061.1:0-4522 GCA_964494585.1 uncultured Planctomycetales bacterium | reverse complement strand
AATTTTTCAGCGACAACATCGGCTTTCGCGTACTGCAGATTGTAAACAAAGGTCTCAAGCGGAACATCCATCTTTTCGAGAGCTGCCTTCATGTCTAAAATAGCCTGCGGAGTATCGATCATGACAATGGAGCCGGTGTCTTCATCAATAATGGCCTTGCCCAAACCGCTTTTCATGCTGTCAAGGGTTGAAAGCACATAACTCGGTTTGGCATAATTTAAATGAACAATTTCCACCTTTGTTTTGTTGCTGAATTTTTTTCCGTACAACGTTTCGTATTCAGAATCCGCCATCACATAGACAATGTCATTTTGAACTTGATAGGCAAGATTGTTGGCAATCAAAATAATATCAAGCACATCACGGATGCGGACGCTTTTTAAAAAAAGTGTTGTGCGCCCACCGACACTTTTACTTGTCACCATATTAAAATCACCTTTTAAAGCAAGAAATTTGATAATGTCGACAATATTCATGTCCCGCACATCAAGCGTGATGTTACGGTCTAAGCGTTTGTCCATGCTTTCTTTCGGTTCTTCAAGGGTAATCGGTTTAGGAATGTCGGCGGGATTTAGGACATGCGGCTCTTCTGCCGCATTCGCCACGACACTTGCCTGCACAGAAGGTTCGTCGACAGCTTTTTCCTCTTGCCCAAAGGCACATAAAGAAAAATTAAGCGCAGTTATCATGGCAACACCGAGAAAAATTTTTCCAATGAATATGCGAAGAAATTCATTTTTCATAATCGAATAGATAATTCTTCCCCTTGGTAACTTAGAATAACTCTGTCAGCATAGATTTTTTTTATGGTCACGCCGTTTATGTCTTCCCCTGTTCGAAGAAAGTAGGTCGTGGTTGTTTTTGTGTCTTCAATCATGGCCGAAGCCGTTTCTGGCGAATCAAGCCAAGAAATTCCAACCAATTTAAACCCTTCCGTTAACGTCACAATGGCTTTTCCTTCGTTTAGACTCACCATTTTTTGAGAATCGTCATTTGCCTTGTCGTAAGGTTTAAAAATATTGCGCTTTTGAATGAGCTTCAGATAATCGGGAAGCTGTTTAACGGAAAGGACAAGGCTGGCGATTCCTTGCGTGGGGGCTTCTTCCGAAAGCTCAACTTTTGAGCTGCCGGATTTCATGCTGGCTAAAAGATTCATCGTTAACATGGCAAGGACAAACACAAACCCACCGATGAGCAGGATGTTGATTTCCCGTAAGCCAAAATGAAGTTTTAATTTTCCCGAAAAGATCCCTGAAAGAGAATTTAACAGTGCGGAAGGATTAAACGCCATGCCGCTGCCTTTAACGGCCGCGGCAATCTGCGCTGCGGAAGGAGCGGCTGTTTGCGGCCCGCCCGCGGCCGCGGCGGCAGAACCCTGGCCTTCGATTATCTTCAAAAGCTTCTGCTCTCCGGTCTCGCTTTTATCCATGAAAGAAAATAAATGTGGGGGTTATTTAAAAATAATTTAAGAAAAATCCTGCACTCTTTGAAAGCTTGCCCGGTCAAACCGCTTGGCTTCTTCTAAAACGATTTGCCTGTTTTTTTCAATCACATCACGCACAAGCGCGCGGTCCGCCACCGCCTTATTTTGGATGACAAGCTCTTTTAGGGTGAGATGGCAAACCATGGTGATGGTGCGCGGATAACCGCGGGAATAATTATAAATTTCACTGATAGCCTCATCAGAAAATAATGGAATGCTGGATTCGTAACCAGCTTTTTTGATACGAAAAGAAATCATTTCTTTTGTTTCTTCCGCCCCTAAGGGATTCAGCGTGTATTTAAAACTGATGCGGTCCAGGAAATTGGGCATGTTCACAATCTTCGGATAAAGTTCAAGCTGGCCAAGCAAGACAAGTTGAATCAGTTTATATTCGTTTGTTTCAAAATTAAGAAGCACGCGCAAAACTTCAAGCGTGGCGAGGTTTAATTTTTGCGCTTCATCAATGATTAAAATAACCGTTTGTTTTTCTTCGATGCTTTTTTGAATTAAAAATTTTTCGATGGTGTCGCGCAAATCCAAGATATTGGCAATGGTGGGCTGATGAGGCGCGGTGTAATCGATATTAAAATTGCGCACAAGCGAAGTTAAAAATTGCTCTTCGCTTTCAAACGAAGGGTTAAGAATCATATGAAAAATCATATTGCCGCGCGCTTTTAATTCTTGCACAAGCTTGCGCGAGAGAGTTGTTTTTCCCGTTCCGATATCGCCAAAAATAACCGTAAGCCCCCGTTTTAAACGAAGGTCAATTAAAATATTCGTTAAGGCCATATCATGTTCGCGGGTTAAATAAAAAAATTCGGGATCGGGGCTTGTCGAAAAGGGTTCCTTTTTGAATCCTAGGAGTGTGTGGTAGGACATAATTTAAAAGCTGAGCTATATAGTATATATAATAGGACGAAAAGTTAATAATACCCGATTGATAAGTGCTATCTTATCATAAGCCCTTGGTGTTGCAACTATTTATTTAACTTTTTGGAAGGATTTTTGAGCGAAAAAACGTTATAATTCCGACGAGAAAACCAAATGTCCTAAAAAAGGCGCGGCATACCATAGTGAATCCCAGGAAAAAGCCTTCAACAAATTTCCGCGTTATAAAAAGTCCGAAATATACTTCAAAAAAGGATAATGCCGCTAACATTCCGAACATAAAGGGGCGAAAAAGAAAGGGCCGAAACAACGATAAAATACCGAAACTTAAACACGCGAGAACAACCGCGGGCTCAAGGATATCTTTATAAAAAGTATAGTCATCTCCGCCCGACATCAAGGGGTGTTCCCGGTACATCTTGGCCCGCCAAAAACCATGGCGATACTGCTCGAGCAAATATTTTCTAAAATTGGTTTGATGAAAATGTTTGACGCGCGCGTTTTGATTAAAATGAATTGTGTGCCCTGATTTTAGAAGCCGGTAGGCCAAATCGTTGTCCTCACCGCTGGCATGACAATACTCGGTGTTAAAGCCCCCAAGCGTTTCAAAGGCATTTCTTCTAATGCAAAAATTGTAGCTGCCGAAGGACTTAGGCGATTCCGGCATAAGATATTTGTGGCGAAAAATGATCTCTTGATGAATCATTCTTGCCAAAATAAATTCCGGATTCGCGATGTCATAACTTCCGGCAACAGCTGCAATTTTCTCATCACTTAAAGGCGCGACAAGCTCACGTATCCAATTCGAAAGCGGGACACAATCCGAATCCGTGAAGCAAAGCACTTGAGAGGCCGCCGTCCGCGCTCCCCGGTTTCTAGCGGATGCCGGGCCCGCATTTTCTTGGCGAAGATAACGAACATTTTTGAAGGATTGGATGATTTCCGGCGTTTTATCCGTCGAGCCGTCGTCAACAACGATGATCTCAACCTCGCCTTCATAATCTTGCCGAGCAACAGCTTCTATCGTTTGCTTGATTGTGGAAGCGGCGTTATAGGCGGGAATAATGACACTAGCGGACGGATAATTTTTCATTTCAAATTCCTAAAATATCTGAAACGTGATTAAGTTTTTTTTGCAACCGCGTAAAGCAGCATACCAAAATACCGCCCAAAAATCTTGTCCGGTGAGAATCGAAACGGCAGCGTATTGATTCCCCCGGACTCAATAATCTTAAGATTATTCCGCTTGTGGAGCGAAATCAAACCCCCTGAAACAAAAGGGGTTTCAGCGATGCCCGGCATGTAAAACGGACGGATCAATTCCCAAGGTGAAAACCGGTTAGGGACAAAGGTCAAGAGATATCCGTTGCCGCTTAGAAGAGACTTGAAATTTTGCATTATTTTATCCTGCTCGTCTTCTGAAAAATGTTCAAGCAAGCCGTCCGTAAAAATCAGATCAAAGGTGTTATTTATTTTTTCTTTAAGATTTCCTGAAAGCAAATCAGCTTCAACCAGCGTCACCCTGCCTTCTGTCATGATTTTTGTCATGGCCAGCGCTTTTGCTGAATAATCTAACGCGGTCACATTTAAATTTCGGTCAAAAAAATATTTTGAAAAAAATCCACTGCCGCAGCCGGCGTCTAAAACATTTTTGGCAGACTTCAGGTACGGCGCAATAACTTTAATGATTCGTTTTTTAGACCAGCTTGTCTTTTGAATCGATTTATAATTCTGGCTGGTCCAAAAATGATTCCACTCGCCTTCTTTAGGATTAGAGCGTGTTGTCATTTTCCATTCGCTCGGACTTCTTTTTTAAATCGTCGACTTCCATTTCTAAGATTCCGATTTTTTGCGCCATGGTATCGTTGCGGCTGTCTTGCTGGCAAAGAAACGTGGTTAAGAGCAAGCTCCAAAAAACAAAAAAAGTTAAAAGCGCGAAGAAAATAAAATTGCTCGGCAGCGCGAATCCTAAAAGGTGAGCGAATCCAAAGAGGAACGAATCGAAGGCCACAAAAAATATAGCCAAAATGGAAATCGCAATCCATCCCATCGCGTATTTAAACGTCAACTTTTCACGGCGCACGAGTTCAATCACGGTACACAAAACCAAAAAAGCCACAATCGTCGAAACTATTTTAATTCCCATGGCCC
>CAZBRU010000060.1:3479-6743 GCA_964494585.1 uncultured Planctomycetales bacterium | reverse complement strand
TGATCGGCCTCCAAATCAAAACCCTTTCTCATATTTTCAAGCTCACCGTGGGCCGAAACGATAATGACAGGCTGCCATACAGGTGAAGGCGGATTCTTGCGCAGCCTCTCTAATACCTGAAATCCATCCAATTTTGGCATTGTCAAGTCTAACAGAATAATATCGGGAGACTCTTTCGCTATTTTTTCCCACGCCTCCTCGCCGTCCTTAGCGGTTACGACCTCATAGCCTGCCGCGGCAATTTTTTTCTTCATAATATTCAAAACTTCTTTTTCATCGTCAGCGATCAAAATTTTAAACGTGGCCATGGATTCCCCTTTGGTAAATTGTTATCCAACTTTTTCGCCCTTTAAAATAGCAGGCAATGGCTCCGCGTCGATGCGAAGCCCGCCGTCGTGTTCAATTTTTATCGTATAAAGCGTACCGGGGATAAAAATCGTGCCCGGTGCTTCGATTTGGGCATTTTTGACACCCATTTTACGCGCGGCCTTAGGATTAAGAGCGTATTTCCAAAAATCAGTCCAAAGTTTTTTCTCAAACTCCGAATCCCCCGAAGTCACATGATAACCTGCCGGAACTTCGTTGGCCTTCGTAATTTCAAACACCTGCGTATTTTTTCCGTCCAACATAAAGGCATTTAAAAAAAGATACGCGCTTTTTCCGCGTAATTTGTCACCGACTTTAACCTTCATATCGTCAAAACGAATGACAAGCGACTGAAATTGAATCACATTTCCGGGGAAGCGGAAATATTTCGGTTCAAGCGGCCGGCCCTTGGCGTCGAATTCCAAAAATTTTATCGTCGTAAAACGCTTTTTTGACGCTTCATCGTATTCAACAGTTGTGACTAAAACCTGGGCCACCCGTGAATCTGCCTCAAGGCGCCCAATCATCTCTCTTAACGTGTTCTGCTCGCGGAAATATTTGTAACCAAAATACGCGCCCGCGCCCAAAACGCCGATGAAAAATAAAACCTGGATGACTTTTAAAATTTTTTGAAACATTACCGCTCTATTTCCTTAATTTCCTTAGCTTTACTTTCCAAATAATCTCGAATCACATTCTTGTGATCAAAAGCATATTCGAGCTTCATGAGTTCATCGAAAGAAACAATCTTTAAACCCTTCGCATCATCGCCGAATTTCGGTTTGCCCTTGCCTTCGCCGACAAACACGGTTGAAATCGTATGAAAACGCGGATCGCGGCCGGGCTTTGAATACGTATGAAATTGTTTAATATCGATAAAATCCACCCCTGTTTCTTCTTTCGCTTCGCGCACAACCGCTTCTTCTAAACTTTCGCCGTAGTCGACAAATCCGCCCGGAAGCGCCCAACCATACGGAGGATTTGAGCGTTCAATCAAAATGATTCCACTTTTTAGTTCAATAATCGCATCGACGGTCACATAAGGACCTTCGGAGAGTTTATACAAAATATGGTCCACGTAACCTTGAACAGATTCTTTAAACACTTTATACGCTTTATCGTCGTAAAGACAGAAAATAATTTTCAAAAGTGAAGATTCATTTTCGCGAAGATGTTTTAAAACTTCCTGGGTCATGATCTTAGCCGCGCCAACGAGCGGAAACCCGCCGACTCCGCAGCCCAAAGCAGGAAAGGCAATCGATTTTATTTTTAGTTCCTGCGCCCGGCGAAGGGCGTTGGCGCACGATAAACGGATTTTCGTTTCATCTGTTTGAGAATCGAGCCCCATTGTTGCCGCGTGAATCACATATTTGCATTTTAATTTTCCTGCTTTAGTCGAAATCGCTTCGCCGATATTGATTGGGCCTTTTTTGACGGCTTCTTTTTCGATTTCCTCGCCGCCTTTTTTCTTAATGACGCCGGCCACTCCGCCGCCCATAAGAAGTTCATTATTCGCGGCGTTCACAATCGCGTCGACAGAAAGATTCGTGATGTCGTCTTTGATAATGGTAAGTTCTGTGTTCTTGATTTTCATGACTTTTGCGCTATATCTCTTGCTAATTCCAAAGCTTGCACTTTTTCCGTGATTTGGCCCGTAGCCTGCTTCTCTTCCACTTCTCTTAAAATCTTAGCAAAAATGGGGCCTGGTTTTAACTTTAAATTGCGAATTAAATCGTGGCCGCTGATAAGCTTCACGAGTGGTTTTTGCTTCTTTTGCTCCAAATATTGCGCGATAAGTTTCTTTAGAATCTCTTCATGATGCTTTTGATCATGCTCAGTTGTCAAAGGCCCGCGCGTTGACCGTTGATCGGCGAGTGATAAAAGCAAAATACTCAAAGCTTCTTCTTTTGCGTCGCGAAAATAGCGGAAAACCGCCCGCGCGCTTGGGGCTTTAAAATCCGCCAAATACCCGGGACGAAGATGCCAAAGCACCATATCTTCCAAGGCGTAACGTTCGTCTTTCGAAAATTTAAGCATTTTCGCGATAGAGCGCGTAATTCCTTTTCCAACGCGTTCGTGCGCATGAAAAGATGTTTTGCCGGCCTCGATTTTTTTTGTCTGCGGTTTGCCGATATCATGTAAAAGACATCCGAGTTTGAGCAGCCCCAGACGATTTCTTGTCCCAGCAAAAGAAACATTTAAATATTCTTGAATGTCCGTATCGTCTTTAAATTCTTTCAGAACATTTTCTAATTGCGCCACAACCTCGAGAGAATGCGGCCAGACATCCAAATGATGATACCCGCCCTGGGTTACGCCAAACATCACCGTGATTTGTGGAATCACTTCCTCTAAGAACCCGATTTTATCCATGTGTCTTAAGTTTTTAGCACAAGTGTCGCTCATCAAAACTTTGAAAAATTCATCTCGAATGCGCTCGACTGAAACATCATGAAGAAGAGATTTATCTTTTTTAATTTGAGAAAGAGTTTTAGCCTCAATTTTAAAATCCAGCGTCGCCTGAAGGCTAAATCCGCGCAGGAGGCGAAGCGGGTCTTCCTTAAAACTTTTAACCGATATCATGCGGATTGTCTTTGCTTTTAAATCTTTTAAGGCTTTTTCGGGATGAAGAAGCTTTTTAAACAAGCTTACTTCATCAAAACAATCCTTCACATCCACGCAAAGCGTGTTAATCGTAAAATCGCGGTGCGCCAAATCTTTTGTAATGGTTGTGCTTCTAAAATCGGCGAAATCAAAGGTAAAGACTTGATTGTTCCATTTTTTAACCACGCGGGCGCACTTATGTTCATCATCCAGCAGAACAAAAACACCTTTAATGCTTTTTGCAAAAAGGCGCGCGATTTTTAAAGCGTTTTTAGAAACCGCAAAATCAAAATC
>CAZBRU010000060.1:0-3379 GCA_964494585.1 uncultured Planctomycetales bacterium | reverse complement strand
AAGAAAATCGCGCAGGCTTCCGCCCACCAAATAAATTTTTACCTTTTGCGCCTTTTGAAGTTTTAGAATCAAAAGGAAAGGATCCGCGTCTTTAAACGTTAAACGAAAGATATTCATGGCAATTAGGGCTTGATGAAAGAAGCCTTTTCTAAGACTTCTTCATCAACAAAGATAGGAGCTCCGGCACGCACGGCCAAGGCGATTCCATCTGATGGACGAGAATCCACTTTTCTTATGTCACCGTTGATTTGAATGGCTAATTTGGCGTGAAAGGTGTTATCGACGAGCTTATCAATCAAAAGTTTTTCTAAGGTACCGCCCATCTCTTTGATGACGGAGATAAGAAGGTCATGGGTCATGGGCCGCGGCACCTGAAAGCCGGAAAGCTTCATCTTGATACTGGAGGCCTCTAGGAAACCAATCACAATCGGAAATTGGCGGGTGCCGTTTTTTTCTTTTAAGACAATGATTTGGTCTTGTCTTTTTTCATCGATAATGATTTTGCTTAATTCAACTTCGACCATTGGGTTTCTTTCTTTTTTTATGTTTTCCTAAAACATTCTGGAGTTCATCCATGAATTGATTTACGTCGCGAAACTGCCGGTACACGGAGGCAAAACGCACGTAGGCCACTTCATCTAAGCCGGCTAATTTTTCCATAATCATTTCGCCGATATCGCGCGAACGTACTTCGCGGTCATATTTTCTTTGAACCTCGCGTTCAATCTGCACCGTTACTTCTTCAATGGTATCAACGCTAATCGGCCTTTTTTCACACGCCTTAAGAAGGCCGGCTATAATCTTTTTGCGGTCAAAAGGCTGGCGGCGATTGTCGCTTTTAATCACCATCAAAGGAACTTCTTCAATGTATTCGTAGGTCGTAAAACGTTTCCTGCATTTTAAACATTCCCTGCGCCTTCGAATCGATGCCCCGTCGCGGCTAAGACGTGAATCCACAACTTTTGTTTCTCTGTAAAAACACGACGGACATCTCATATTATTTTAGTAAATTTTTATACAAAGGAAATTTTTTTACACACACTGTAATTTCTTTTCTGATATCATTTAAAACTTTTTCTTCACTGCGGTGTGTAATCGCGCGGTCCATCCACTCAGCGATTTGCTTCATTTCTGTTTCTTTCATGCCGCGTGTCGTAACCGCCGGCGTGCCCACGCGAATACCGCTCGCGACCATCGGCGGCTGCGGGTCATAAGGAATTAAATTTTTGTTCACGGTGATTTTGACCAAATCGAGTAAATGCGCGGCATCCTTCCCTGTGATATTTTTAGGGCGCAAATCCGCCATAAAAAGGTGATTGTCCGTACCGCCCGAAACAATTCTGTAGCCGCGTTTGGAAAGTTCGGAAGAAAGCATTTTGGCATTTTTAATAATCTGCGCCTGGTATTTCTTAAACTGAGGCGTTAACGCTTCTTTAAAAGAAACCGCTTTGGCCGCGATGACATGCATCAAAGGCCCGCCTTGAAGCCCCGGGAAAACGGTCATGTCGATTTTTTTAGCGAAATCTTTTTTGCAAAGAATCATGCCGCCGCGCGGGCCGCGCAACGTTTTATGGGTTGTGGTTGTGACAAATTCCGCGTAAGGCACCGGGCTTGGATGAAGCCCCGCGCACACTAAGCCCGCGATATGCGCCATGTCGACAAAAAGATAGGCAACCACGGAATCGCAAATTTCGCGAAAGCGTTTAAAATCAATAATACGCGAATACGCGGAGGCGCCGGCCACAATCATTTTGGGTTTATGTTCGGTGGCAAGACGCTGAACCTGTTCATAATCGATGGTTTCATTTTCACGATGAACTCCGTAAGGAACAATATGGTATGTTTTTCCTGAAAAATTCATTCTATGTCCGTGCGTTAAGTGGCCGCCGCAGGCTAAATCCATCGCCATCACGGTGTCACCGGGATTAAGCGCGGCGCTGTAAACAGCCATATTGGCCGCCGAGCCGCAGTGCGGCTGCACATTGACATGTTCGGCGCCAAAAAGTTTTTTAGCGCGTTCGATAGCCAGTTTTTCAACAACATCGACGTTGACACAACCGCCGTACCAGCGCGCGTCCGGATATCCTTCAGCGTATTTGTTGGTCATGACACAGCCTTGGGCTTCCAAAACCGCCTCCGATACGAAATTTTCCGAAGCGATCAATTCCAAATTGTCATTTTGCCGGTGAATTTCATTTCGAATGGCCTTATAAACATCGTTGTCAATTTTTTTTAACTGTGACATGGCTGCTTTTTTCTCCTTGGATTAATCGCACATCTTTTGTTCAAGTTTTTTAATCTGACTCACGCGGCGCAAATGCCGCCCACCCTGAAATTGACTCTTTAACCACGCTGAAACAATCGGAAAAATATCTTTTGCTTTAACAAATTTCGCTCCCACAATTAAAATATTTGCGTCATTGTGCTCCCGCGAAAGCACGGCCGCTTTTTTATTGTAACAAAGCGCGGCGCGCGCCCCAGGAACTTTGTTAGCCGCAATCGAGTGGCCGATGCCCGTCATGCACGCTAAAATTCCAAGACTTCCCTTGTTCTTAACAACCGCCGTGGCAACTTTTTCTGAGATCTTTGGATAATCGCAAGGCGGCTTCTGCGCGTAAGCCCCTTCGTCGATAACTTCGTGGCCTTGACGCACGAGAGAATCTATAAGTTTTTCTTTTAATTTAAAACCGCGGTGATCTGCGCCGATAAAAATTTTCATAAAATATTTCCTCTAAACCAATTCAATAATTTTGTTCAAAGCCTCTTTAACCATCAAAAGGCATTCTTGATAAGTTTCATACGAACGGCCGATAGGGTCAGCCACATCCAAATTGTTTCCGGGGCGTTTTGACGTTTGAGCAAATTCGCGCAGTAAATAAATACGTTTCGAAATAAAAGGCACGCGTTCTAAAAGCTGTTCACGATGGCCTTGCGTCATGGCAAAAATCAAATCTGACTTTTTTAAAAGCATCGATGTGACAGGCTGCGAGCGGTGCTCTGAGGCGTCAACGCCTTCTTTTTTCAAAACTTCAACGGTTTCCTGGCTCGCACTCGTGCTCATAAAAACACCCGTGCCCGCTGAGGACACATGCACGTCGCCGCGCGCTCCCAGCATTTTTTTAAAAATGTATTCGGCCATGACCGAGCGGCAGCTGTTTCCGGTACACACAAAAAGAATATTTTTCTGTTTCGCAGCCTTTTCAATATCGTCGGACGTAACGGGGCCTTCGCGTAAAACTTTTGCGGGCATTTCTGTTAAATCAATCACGGACGATTCACGTCCGAGCACGGCCGGCCCGCCGTCGATGGCGATATCAACCAGTCCTTCTAAATCACCCAGCGCTTCCTGGCAGGTGCGGGGAGGATTTTTTCCTTCGAT
>CAZBRU010000059.1:5548-6745 GCA_964494585.1 uncultured Planctomycetales bacterium | reverse complement strand
TTGGGTTTGTGGGGCGTTTATCGCATCAAAAAGGCATTGACCTTATCGATGAGGCCTTAGAAGACATTGGAAAGTTGAACGTGCAAATCGCGTTTTTAGGGACAGGCGAAGAATGCTACCAAAGAGTCATTCAATCTATGATGGAACGTTTTCCTAAAAAAATCAGCGCCCACTTTCATTTTGACGAACCGAAGGCTCATCAAGTTTACGCGGGTTCGGATTTTTTTCTGATTCCCTCAATTTACGAACCGTGCGGTTTAAGCCAAATGATTAGTCTAAAATACGGCACCATTCCCGTGGCTTACAAAACGGGCGGCCTGGCCGAGACAGTGTTTCCCTTTAATGCGGAGACCAAAGAAGGGAATGGATTTGTTTTTGAAACTTATGAGAAAAATTCTTTTATGAAGGCCATGAAAGATGCTGTCAGTATTTATCAGAATAAGAAAGTTTTTAGCGAATTGGTAAAAAAAGCGTTTAGTTATGATTTTTCGTGGGACGCGTCAGCCAAAGAGTACGAAAAACTTTACAAACAATGCGTGTCGTAGGGATCACGGGAAGTTTAGGAACAGGCAAAACTACTGCCGCGTGTTTGTTTAAAAAACTCGGGGCGAAAGTTTTGGATGCCGATGAGATAAGCCGGCGATTAACAAAGTCCGACGGAAGATGTTTCAATCAAATTGTTAGAAGTTTTGGAAAAAGTATTCTAAGGAACGGCGAAATCAACCGCGCGAAGCTGGCGAATATTGTTTTTCAGGATAAAATAAAATTGAATGAGTTAAATAAAATTATTCACCCCAAAGTTGTCGAGGAAATTAGAGAGAAGATAAAAGAATATAAAAAGCAAAATACAAACAGTGTTATTGTTCTCGACGTGCCGCTTTTAATTGAGGCCGGCCTTCTAACAGATGTGAATCATCTTGTCGTCGTGAAGGCTAGCCAAAAAGCGCAATTAAGTCGCATTACAAAACGTATGAATATTTCAAAATACAACGCGGTTTCTCGCATCAAAGCACAAATGGACATCAATGACAAAGTTCGCTTCGCTGATTTTGTCATTGATAATAACGGAACGTTAAATCGAACGCAAAAACAGGTCAAAGAGATTTGGGCCAAAATAACAAAAAAGGGGTAATCGAACATGGCAAGAACAGTTGAAAAGGACAAAGACAAAACAAATCAAAACGGTGACGATAAATC
>CAZBRU010000059.1:2401-5448 GCA_964494585.1 uncultured Planctomycetales bacterium | reverse complement strand
TGTCCCGATGACATTTATGTTTCGCCTTCGCAAATCCGCCGTTTTGATTTAAAAACCGGTGACAATGTTGGCGGCCATATCCGGCCTCCCAAGGAAGGCGAGAAATATTTCGCGCTTTTAAAGGTCGAAGCCGTCAATTACGAAGACCCTGAAAAATGCAAAGAAAAAATTCTCTTTGATAATTTAACGCCGCTTTATCCTAATCAGCGGATTTGCCTCGAAACTAAGCAGGAAGAAATTTCCATGCGGGTTATGGACTTTTTGGCGCCGCTTGGAAAAGGCCAGCGCGCTCTCATCGTTGCTCCACCGTACAGCGGAAAAACGGTTTTACTTCAAAAGATTGCCAATTCCATTACGACCAATTATCCGGATGTGATTTTGATGGTGCTTTTAATCGACGAGCGCCCGGAAGAGGTGACTGATATGCAGCGCGGGGTTAAAGGCGAAGTCATTTCCTCGACCTTTGATGAGCCTGCCGAGCGCCACGTTCAAATTGCGGAAATTGTTTTAGAAAAAGCCAAACGCCTGGTTGAACACAAACGCGATGTCGTCATTCTTTTAGACAGCATCACGCGTTTGGCCCGTGCGTATAACACGGTTGTTCCTCACAGCGGAAAGATTCTCTCCGGTGGTGTGGACTCAAACGCGCTCCATAAACCCAAACGCTTTTTCGGCGCGGCCCGCGCGATTGAAGAAGGCGGGAGCCTTACGATTATCGCGACAGCTTTAGTCGATACCGGAAGCCGCATGGATGAGGTCATTTTTGAAGAATTTAAAGGAACAGGCAATATGGAATTGCAGCTTGACCGTACGCTTTTTCAGCGTAGAATCTATCCCGCGATTGACATTCGCCGTTCGAATACGCGCCACGAGGAGTTGCTTATTGAGGAAATGGATTTACAAAAGGTGTGGCTTCTTCGTAAAGTGCTAAATGATCTAAATACGGCCGAGGCTATGGAGCTTTTAATCGAGAAGTTAGGGAAATTCAAAACTAACGCGGATTTCTTAAAAAACATGAATCAATAAATGAGGACATAATTTACGAAACAGAGTGAACGTAAGTTATTTGTCCGAATCTACCCCCGTGTTTCGCTTTGCCTGCAAAGCGACGTGGGGTAAAAACAGGAGAATAAAACCATGAAAGCTGAGCTTCATCCGAATTACGAAGAAACAACAATCACCTGCGCGTGCGGAGTGGTGATTCACACGCGTTCAACTAAGAAAAGCATTCGCGTGGAAATCTGTTCGCAGTGCCATCCGTTTTTTACCGGTGCCAAAAAGTTTGTGGACACCGCGGGGCGCATTGACCGATTTACCAAGCGTTACGGCAAAAGTAAGTAACGTAAAAAAATTGAGGGATGATTCCAATTTTTATTGGCGTCATCCCTTTTTTATCAATTCTAAAAAAATGAATCCCAAATTAGAAAAAACAGAAAAGCGTTTTGTCGAGCTCGAGGGCCTTTTGTCCGATCAAGTAATCGTGACAGACAAAAATCAATATCAAAAATTGGCCAAAGAGCTCTCTGATATTACGCCGCTTGTCACGGCTTTTCGTGAAACAAAAAAATGCCAAGAGCAAATTGACGAACTCAAAAAACTTCTTAAAGAAAAACACGAAAAGGATTTTGTAGAACTTGCGCATTTTGAGATTCAAGATTTGGAAGCCAGAAAAGCAAAACTTGAGGGCGATACCACCGCGCTTATCAATGCCGGGAATCAAGAAAAAGACAAAGATGTGATTATTGAAATCCGCGCCGGCACAGGCGGAGGGGAGGCCAGTCTTTTTGCCGCTGATTTGTACCGCATGTATACTAAATACGCTGCTCAAAAGGGGTGGAAGGCGGAGCTTATCGATCATCATGCCTCGGAAGCGGGGGGCTTTAAAGAAATTGTTTTTAGCATAAGCGGCGCGGGGGCTTCCCGGAGGCTCAAATGGGAAAGCGGCGTGCACCGCGTTCAGCGCGTTCCGGCAACAGAGGCCTCGGGGCGTATTCACACATCAACGGCAACGGTGGCTGTCTTATTTGAACCCGAAGAAGTTGAGCTCACGATTGACCCTAAAGATTTACGTATTGACGTTTATCGTTCCTCAGGACCGGGCGGGCAAAGTGTTAACACAACAGATTCAGCCGTGCGTATTACCCATAACCCAACCGGAACCGTTGTGGCCTGTCAGGATGAACGCTCACAACTCAAAAATAGAGCCAAGGCCATGCGAGTTCTGCGGGCCAGGATTTTAGATAAAATGCAGCAAGATGCCAGCAACAAAGAAAGCCAAGCCCGCCGCGCGCAAATCGGAAGCGGAGACAGAAGTGAAAAAATCCGTACCTACAATTATTCCGACCATCGCATCACAGATCACCGCATTGGATTTTCCACGTACCAGCTTCCATCGGTGATGGACGGAAATTTAGAGGAACTCACAGGCGCCCTTTTAAAAGCGGAAGAAGCGGAAAATTTAAAACTCCAAAACACCTGATGACAGAACAAGAACTCATTTTGACATCGATTTTAAATTGCGAACGCCTTGACCTTGCGGTCAATCCGCGAGATTTGACTTTTCATGAAAAAGAAAGAATGGAGAAGATTCTTCAAAGACGCAAACAAGGCGAGCCCTTGCAGTATATTTTGGGTTCGTGTGAATTCTTTGGGCTTAAATTTCTTGTCGACAAAAATGTTTTGATTCCGCGTTTTGAAACCGAACTTTTGGTTGAAAAAGCCGCTGCGAAAGCAAAAGAATTATCTTTGAAGTCGTTAAATATTCTCGACATTGGCACGGGAAGCGGAAATATTGCCGTAAGTTTAGCCAAATCCTTACCTTCCGCAAGAGTTACAGCGATTGATATTGCGCCATATGCACTAAAGGTTGCCGCGCGCAATGCCGCTTTTAATAGTGTTTTAGAGCAGGTTGAATTTGTGGAAAGCGATTTATTTGCCAAGCTTCTGCGAAGCCAAAGGCAAAAGCACTTTGGCGGAGCAGAGAAGTTGCAAAATCAATCGAAGGAAGATGTTTTCTTTGATATGATAATCTCGAATCCGCCGTATGT
>CAZBRU010000059.1:0-2301 GCA_964494585.1 uncultured Planctomycetales bacterium | reverse complement strand
CAAAGATTTTAACCAAAAAGAACGAATTCTTAGCGCGGAGAAAAAATAATGGAAAAATTAGTCATTGAGGGAAAAAGAAAACTTCAAGGGGAAGTCAAAATAAGCGGCGCAAAAAATTCTGTCCTGCCGATTTTAGCGGCGACACTTTTGACCGACGAGGTGTGTGTTATTAAAAGCGTTCCGAAGCTACGCGACACCTTAACCATGATGAAACTTTTGCGTTCGCTCGGCAAAGAAGTCTCGATGGAAAGAGACTGCGTGACCGTTTCCGCGAAAGGCGCGCTCAGCTCAGTTGCTGATTACAAACTTGTTTCGACTATGCGGGGTTCCTTTTGCGTTTTAGGGCCGCTTTTAGCAAAATTAGGTGAAGCGAAAGTTTCTTTGCCCGGTGGATGTGTTATCGGGATTCGTCCGGTTGACCTTCATTTAAAAGGATTGCAGGCTTTGGGCGCGACGATTCAAACCACGAGCGGTTATGTTGTGACGAAGGCAAAACATCTTAAAGGTACGCAAATGTATTTGGGCGGAATTTTTGGCTCCTCTGTTTTAGCGACGGCCAATGTCATGATGGCGGCCACTTTAGCTGCCGGTGAAACTATTATCGAATCCGCGGCATGCGAACCTGAGGTTGAAGATTTGGGAAATTTTTTGGTGGCGATGGGTGCTAAAATTCACGGGCACGGCACAAGCCGCGTCGTGATTACCGGCGTGAAAAGGCTTTACGGCGCGGAATACCGCGTCATTCCGGATAGAATTGAAGCCGGAACTTTTATTCTGCTCGCCGCCGCAACGCGCAGTAATTTTGCAATTAAAAATGCGAATTTAAATCATCTTTTGGCTTTGGTGGACCGATTGGAAAACGCGGGCGTCACCGTTTACAAAGATAATAATGTGATTCGCGTCAAATGCGCAAAGCAAATTAAGCCCGTGAGTTTAACAACGCATCCTTATCCGGGATTTCCAACAGATTTGCAGGCGCAGTTTATGGCGTTTATGGCGATGACGCCGGGTGTGAGTGTTTTAACCGACCGCGTCTATCCTGACCGTTTTATGCATATCGCCGAACTCAACCGTATGGGTGCTAATATCCGTCGGGAAGGCGGCAACGCGATTATTGAAGGCGTGAAAAAACTTTTTGGCGCGCCCGTGATGGCCTCTGACTTGCGTGCGTCGGCCGCGCTTTTGATTGCGGGCTTGGCCGCGGAAGACACGACAGAAATCAACCGCATTTATCACTTGGAACGCGGGTATGAAAACATCGATGAAAAATTAAAAGGATTGGGCGCCAAAGTTTCTCGCGATAAGGAATAGAAATGATTTTAATGATCGATAACTATGACTCTTTTACCTATAACCTCGTCCAGTATTTAGGCGAGCTCGGCGCGGATTTAAAGATTTATCGTAACGACAAAATCACGCTCGAACAAATCAAAAAGATGAAGCCCGAGAGTATCGTGATTTCTCCCGGGCCCGGCCGGCCGGAAGACGCGGGAGTTTCAGTTAAAATTATTAAAGACCTGTCGGGAAAAATTCCTATTTTAGGAGTTTGTCTTGGCCATCAGGCCATTGGTTATGCCTTTGGCGGAAAAATTATCGGCGCCAAGGAACTCATGCACGGAAAGACTTCGCAGATTTTTCACAACAAAAAAGGAATTTTTAAATCCATCGACAATCCGTTTGAAGCGACGCGTTATCATTCGCTTGTGATTGACCCAAAAACCCTTCCCAAATCCTTAGAACTCACCGCTTGGACAAAAGACAAAGAAATTATGGGAGTCGCGCATAAAGAATTTCCTTTGTGGGGCGTCCAGTTTCATCCCGAATCCATTTTGACCAAAGCGGGCAAGGATATTCTCCGCAACTTCCTTTCCTTAAAAAAGAAATGAAAGACCTGATTCAAAAATTAAAAGCCAAAAGAAATTTGACGCAAGTCGAAATCGAGAGTGCTTTTGTCGCCATTATGAAAGGCGCAGTTGAAGCCGAAGAGATTGCAGAGTTTCTTTTGGCGTTGCGCGCTAAAATTCCTACGGTTGAAGAAATTACGAGCGCCGCAGAGGTGATGCGCCGTTTTGCCGTGCATGTGAAAACAAAGCATCGGCGCGTATTGGATACCTGCGGCACGGGTGGAGATAAAAAAGGAACGTTCAACATTTCAACGATTGTCGCGCTGGTTGTCGCCGGTGCCGGAGTTATCGTCGCGAAACACGGGAACCGTTCGGTGTCAAGCGCGTGCGGCAGTGCCGATATTTTAGAAGCCTTAGGCGTCAGAATTGATTTAAGTGTCGAAGCTCTTGGAAAATG
>CAZBRU010000058.1:0-6827 GCA_964494585.1 uncultured Planctomycetales bacterium | reverse complement strand
GGTGACACAATGCAGGTTTTCAAAAGAAAGTTCGCCTTCTTTAAGAAATTTTGCCACATCGAGCAAATTCTCCTTTTTGAAGACGAGAAAGTCCGGTTTTTGTTCAGCAATCGCTCCGGGAAATTTGGTATTCAGCGTTTGAGCGATGTCACTTAGAGACAGCGGCATTCGGCGTGGCCTTTTCGTTACGAACTCTTGCTTGATCTTGAATTTTTTTCTGAAGCATGAGAAAACCTTGGATAAGGTTTTCCGGCCGCGGAGGGCAACCTGTCACGTGAACGTCAACGGGGATGCCAAGCTCTTCGGTCCCTTTCACGACGGAATAGGTGTCGTGATAAAAAATGCCGCCGCCGATCGCGCAGTTGCCCATGGCAATCACATATTTTGGTTCCGGCATTTGGGCGTAAAGCTTTTTCATGCATTCTCCCATTTTGACGCAAATCGTTCCTGCCACAATCATGACATCGCACTGACGAGGACTGGCGCGGAAAACACCCGAGCCGATTCGGTCAATGTCAAAGCGGGAAGCACCTGTCGCCATCATTTCTATAGCACAGCAGGAAAGTCCAAAGGTCATGGGCCACAATGATGAACTTTTAGCCCATTTCAAAATGTCTTCACTTTTTGTCATGATAACTTCGCCGCCCGGAAACTTCTGCATCATTTTCGAGCCTGGAAATTGTTCGTTTATTGCCATTCTAAGGCTCCTTTCTTCCATGCGTAGGCTAACCCAAGAATAAGGAAGGCTATGAAAATGACCATTTCTAAGTAAGCTGTCATTCCTAATTCTTTAAACACGACCGCCCATGGAACTACAAACAACACTTCAACATCAAAAATGACAAATATCAACGCGAATAAATAGTAGCGAACATTAAACTGCACGCGCGATGATCCATGAACCACTTCACCGCATTCATAGGGCGCGTTCTTCATTGCGCTGGGGACGTTTGGGCGGATAAGCCAAGAAGCTATAAAAGCGGCTCCCACAAAGGCAATCCCGAGGAACGTAAAAAAAGCTATATAATAGAAGTCCGCTAACATAAATTCCTAATACAAGTATACCACTATATTAACCTTATTTCCGACGTTAAAATCAGTATTTTTAAACTGTCTTTAGTATACCACTCGCCAAACGGACTTCAACTGTTCTTAAATTTATTTAATAGTGCCAAGATATCAAAATAAAGATTGGTGTCAAGATGAGAAGTAAAAATTTTACGGCTTTTCTTGACAATAAAGATGCGGAGAGTAACAATAGAATAACTTTAGAGGAGATTATAATGACAATCAGCACCATCATTGATAAGTATAAACATTTGACCGTCCGCGAAGAGCGGGGGCTAAGCGAGGACTATCTTGAGCTTGTTTTCTTGAATAAAGATGCCCTGGAATGGAATAAGCTTTTTGAAGAAATTTTAGGCCCCGTCGCGAAACCCGCAGGAAAAGAACCCAGCAAAGAACAGTTTGAGCTAACCAAAGAACACGGTGGTGTTATGGATAATCAAACGCTTTATATGAAAGATTTTGGCACAACAAAAGTGCTCGCCATGTTTTGGCCGTGGCAGGATAAGCAAAATACAACGCTAAAAGTGATTTTGTTAAAAAAGAAATAATAAAGATTCAAGGAGGAATTATGGAAACATTTTTCATGTTCGGAAAGTACACCAAAGATGCTTTAAATAAGGTAAGCTCGGATAGAACGCGCAAAGCAATTAACACCATTCAAAAATTCGGCGGCCATGTGAAATCGATGTACGCGCTTTTAGGAAATGAGGATTTAGTTTTAATTGTCAATTTACCAAATGCCGCTCAGGCCACGCTCGCGTCTATCGCGCTCGCCAAAATGACAGGCATTCAGTTCACGACATCACCGGCGATTCCCGTCGAGCAGTTTGATAAATTGTTTAATCAGTATAAGTCAAAATAAGGAGTGCCGCTTCCCGCGGCGTTCACAATCTTACCAAAGCTGCTGCTCCAAAATAAAGTGACAAAAAACGTAAGAAAATTTACTAACATTCCTCGCAAGCCCAAAACTCATAAAGGCTGGTCTATGAAAAGGCCGAAATTAAGACTTAAAGGTTTAAGTTTGTCGAAAGCGTTAATCAAATTTCGGCAGGAAGAGCGTTCGTAAGGCAAAATTTCTTTACTTGACGGCAAAGATTTATAATGCTATTCTTTACTTAGCAGTAAAGGAGGATTGAAAAAAGATGATGACCAAAGAATTGAAAATATCTTCAAAGAAACAAATCACGGTCCCCCAAAAAGTCCTAGATAGATTGGGGATAGGGCCGGGCGATTCTATTCATTTTAACATTGATGATAAGCATATTGAGGTATGTGCTGATAAAAAAAAGCGTATTTCAGCGCTAGATTTAGGAAAAAGATTCGCCGGCTTTCCAAAAAAGAAATTAACCCTCAAGCAAATCAAAAATGCCATTGAAGAAGGTTATAGCGGCATGGCGGCAAAAACCAGATGAAGGCTGCCTTTGACACGAACATTATCTTGCGGATGATCCTCGAAGATAACAAGGATCAGCTTGCTAAGGCTCGGCAGATTATACATAAATACAAAGAGGACGGTGCTCTTTTTGTCAGTTCTCTCGTTTTTTTGGAGATGTTCTTTGTTCTGTCAAAGCTTTTAAATTGGTCAAAAGAGCAAATCTATCATGCTTTTGAGGAAATTCTTTGTGTGCGTGAATTTTCGTTTGAAAACGAGCTAGCCTTGAGAATGGCAATATCCCAAATACGAAAAGATATTGATTTTAGTGACGCCCTCATCGGCCAAATTGGCCAAATCCGAAACCTTAAAACGTATACATTTGATAAAAATCTAAAAAACGATTCAGCTTTCATTGTTTTGTGATAATTTGACTGCATTTCCCCCTCCAAAATAAAAACTTGCCTTTTTTTTATTCCGTGTTATACATTTAACGTTCAAGAAAGCGTTTTCTTTAATTAATTTTTCTCTGCAAAGCCACGGAGAGAAAGACCCATTTGGTGTACCATTACGGCAGAGGACCAAGTTGAGTCTTTACCCACATAAATGTAACCCTGTTTTTTCTTTTTGCGCGCAGTTCTGTGCGCAATTCCATTTCTTGATTCCAAGAACTTTCAACCAAAAAACAGTTTATGAAGGAGTTTTAAATGTTTAAACAAGCCTTTCGGCAGAGCTCTGTCTTCAAAACCATTCACATCACCGTTCTTTTAATTGTTTCGATTAATTTTGCTCTTCCGCCGTCCAATGTCATGGCCCAACTGGCTTTGGATTTGCCGACGCCGGGGAGCATGGTGGGTTTAAGCCCAAGCTACACGCCGCCGCTTTTGTTGGGTTTGACCGTTGATGTCAAAGACCCCTTTAGCTTTACGTTTTTGACAACCAAAGGTGACGCCAAGTTAAACGATAAAGAATTTAAAAAAGAATCGCAAAAACTTATCAATTACTTTTTAGCCTCGCTCACGACTCCCGAAGAAGAACTTTGGGTCAATCTTTCGCCTTACGAAAAAGACCGCATTATTCCGCAGGATTTTAGCACGACTGAAATGGGCCGTGACCTTTTGGCGCAGGATTACATTTTAAAACAGCTTACCGCTTCCCTTATGTATCCCGAGAAAGATTTGGGCAAAAAGTTTTGGGACAAGATTTACAAAAAAGCGCACGACACCTTCGGCACGACCAATATTCCCGTCAATACTTTTAACAAGGTTTGGATTGTTCCACAAAAAGCCGTGGTTTATCAAAAAGATAACACGGCTTTTGTTTTAAATAGCCATTTGAAGGTTATGCTTGAGGAAGATTATTTGGCGTTACAAAATTCTGTAGGGAACGGTCGCGACCGTTCCCTACCAACGCAATCCGACCCCAAACAAATCAATTCCCTCGGTTCCCAAATCGTCCGTGAAATCATTCTTCCTGAAATTGAAAAAGAAGTGAATGAGGGAAAGAATTTTTCCATGCTGCGCCAGATTTATACCGCGGCGATTTTAGCGGCGTGGTACAAGCGGACTTTGAAAGACAGCATTTTGGGCCAGATTTACGTCGATAAAAAGAAAATGAAGGGCGTTGACCTCGCCGAAAAAGACATCACAAACAAAATTTATTCACAGTACATCGAAGCCTTCAAAAAAGGCGCTTACAACTACATTAAGAACGATTATGACCCTTACGAAAAACAGAATTTGCCGAGAAAATATTTTTCGGGGGGAGCAAGATTATCGTTTACTTCTGCGGCGGCAGGAGATGCATTAAAAGTTGTTGCGGCCCCAGTTGTTCCATCGGCTGCAGACGTTGCCGTGGCTGAAGGAACTGCACGAAGCGGTGTTGAAGCCGTGGCTGTTCATTTGGACGCGCTTTCACCCACAGGGATAGACGTTCCGGAGATTCGAAGATGGATTGGAGAAGCAACACATGGAGATAAAGATGTTCCTGTGCTTGTTGAGCCTGACGACGCGAAGCGGTTTGAGGTAACACCTGCAGAGCTCGATCTGATTTTAAAAGCCATTGGCGGAAAACCTACAACGACCGCGCCTGAAGGAACGTATTATTCCGGATTTGAAATTAGCGCGCCTGCCGCGGCCCCCACAACCCCCGCGCCGCATATAGATGCAGTATTAGCAAAAAGAATTCAAAGTTTAGTTTCTGCTGATAAGGCCAAAGAAGGTGATCCGGGTAGTGAGCGTATTAGTTTAGGCAAGGGCAAATTTATTTTTCTTAATACGCATTTTGTGAGGGAATCCAAAGGAAAAATAGCCGTGATGGTAGTAGGCTTAGGCTTCGCTCTTATGGCGAAAGAAAAAACTTTAGAAGGGTTAACTTACGCAGGGCTCGTAGAAACTCTTCCTGAGTTTTCATCGGTCACCGAAGAGGAATTTTCTGTTTTTGCCGCCATGGGTTATATTTCAGGATTTTGGTTTCATACAATCGTTCTCAATGACAGCGGAAATGAAGATGAAGTTTTACCACCGCTTTACGATGTTCAGGTTGAAGCCATCGATCATGCGGCCTACTACGCCCAAGCTGAAGCTGCGCCTCCCGCGCCGGGCGGCGGGTCGGCTAAATCGCCTTTAGGTAAAAATCCCGAAAGAACTAGTTACAGGCCTCCTGGTTCTGATAGACAGGATAGATGGAATCGCTACAATCCAGGAATGCCTTCACCCAATGTCGAAACCGTTACCGTTCCAGAAAACAACCTGGCTTTTCAAATAAAATTCGGCACATCAGGCTGGAGGGCATCAACGAAGGGGACTAACCCAGAATTCACAATTGACAATGTCGGCCGAGTTGCCAAAGGGGTCGCCATGGAATCGTTGGATGACGTAGCAAGCGGCGCGTATACACCAGTTAATCCGGAAAGAGGTCTTCGCGGTCTTGTAACATATGGAGCACGGGCAGACGCTGCCAATCTTGGAAAACGCGCTGTTGAAGTTTTAGCAGCTTACGGTATCGAAGCCGACATGTCCGACGATTATTGTACAACTCCTGCGGCGACGGCAATGACCCGTGAAGAATTAGGGAAAAATGCCTATGATTTTGTTTTACATATTGACGCCAGCCACAATCCCCTTGAATACATGGGAATGAAAATTGCGCGGCGCGGCGTTATCGCGTCTGATAGTTTGACCGGGCGTTTTGCAGCAAGAGCAAATGATCCAAGTGAAAACAAAACATACAAACGAAAATCTCTCGCGACTGTCAGTTACGTCAATGTTCCCGATATGACGCTTGCGCGGTATGAAAATTCATTTCCTACCGTTGTTGAAGCGATTAGAAAATTTCGCAGTACACATTCGAACGCGCAGTTAATTGTCGACGCATCACATGGCGCTTCGGGCCCCATTTTAAGGCCTTTTGAGCAAATGGGCGCGACCATTGTCCGCCGTGATCCCATGAGCGCCGGAACACATCCAACAACTGTCGTGGTTAACGGTGAGGCAATTCCATGGCGCCCTGAACCGGTTTGGGGCTTATTGGATCCGGCCGCCAGAGATAATTTTGAAAAAAATGCCGCTGATGGATCGCTCTATCTTGGCATTGACGGCGATGCTGACCGATTGGCCGCATGGGTTAAAAAAGACGGCAAGGTTATCGAACTTACACCGGACAATTTAGGCGTTTTGTTCGGCTGGTATTTGACTACCGTAAATTATAAAGATGTACCTAACGCGCCGCAAATTATTGTTAAAACCCGTCCGACGACGTATGGAATGGACGCGTTGGCAAAAAAACGTGGAATGAGATTGGTTGTTACGCCGGTCGGGTCAAAATATTTTGAGCCGTACATGGTTGATTCGTCAACCGCGCCGGCTGCTATCGCGACCGAAGAATCCGGCCACCAAGGTTTTCGTATTTATGTTAACGGACGATGGTATGTGTGGTTTGATGACGCTGTGGCTCAAGCCCAGCTTCTTCTTCAAATCATGGCCGAATTTAATGAAGACCCTGCTTCAATTTTGAAACGTGCTGAAGAAGAAATCGAATTCAGCAGCGTTAAAGCCCGCGGCCAAGAAGATGTTACGGAAAAACTTAAAGTAAAGATTCAGACGCCTCTTTTAGAAAATCCAAGGGCTTTGGCTGACAAGATTGTTGCTGTTGTCGGCAAGAAAGTTGAAAAGGTTGACGTGTCATCTGGAGGTGAAAATATTTCACTGGAGCAGCTCGAACGCGAAAGATTACCTATCAGCGTCAATGAAGGTATGTATGTTGAATTTGAAGACCATTCTTGGGTGCAGATTAGATTTTCAGGAACAGAGGCGATTATTCGAATTTACGCGGAAGCTCAGAGCGAAACTGACCGCGCGGCTCTTGCCGCGGCGATTGTCAAGGCGCT
>CAZBRU010000057.1:0-6885 GCA_964494585.1 uncultured Planctomycetales bacterium | reverse complement strand
TTTGCCTTCGGCAACTCGTTTGGCAGCTAATGGAATTTCAAATGAACCAGGCACGTGAATAAGGGTGATATTATTTTCTAAAATCCCAAGATGATGCAGTTCTTCCAAACACGCTTTTAAAAGCCGCTTAGTGATAAAGTCATTAAAATCGGAAACAACGACACCGAGTTTTACTTTTTTCATATTCCCTGAATTCAGAGTTTTCATTTTACGACGAGAAATGGACCAAAAGAGGATTTAAAGAAGATGGCCGAGCTTTTCTTTTTTTGTCTTCAAATACTGTTCGTTGGCGGGATTGTGAGGAATTTTAAGAGGTACACGTTCCACAACCGTTAAGCCATACCCTTCTAATCCAACAATCTTGCGCGGATTATTTGTAAGAAGCCGAATCTGCTTAACGCCTAGATCAACTAAGATCTGCGCGCCAATACCGTAATCACGTAAATCCGCGGCAAACCCTAGGGCTTCATTGGCCTCAACGGTGTCGAGCCCGCGGTCCTGCAAATGGTAGGCCTTCATCTTATTGATAAGGCCGATGCCACGCCCTTCCTGGCGCATGTAAAGCAAGATGCCGCTGCCGCTTTCTTTAATTGCCTGAAGAGCCGCATGCAGCTGCTCGCCGCAATCACAGCGTTTTGAACCAAAGACATCGCCCGTTAAACATTCAGACTGAACGCGCACAAATTGAGGAGCGCCATTGTCAATTCTTCCAAGCGTGAGCGCCACATGGCTTACGCCGTCGACTTTAGATTCGTAACCAACCAGCGTAAAATCACCGTAAGGCGTGGGCAAAATCGTTTCGACGCTTCGCTCAACCAATTTTTCATATTTACGGCGGTATTCAATCAGGCTGTCAATGGTGCAAATTTTCAAATTATGTTTTCTGGCAAAAGAAATCAAATCTTGAGTGCGGGCCATCGTGCCGTCTTCGTTCATAATTTCACAAATAATGGCCGCGGGAGAAAGGCCCGAAAGCCGCATTAAATCAACGGAAGCCTCTGTGTGTCCGGCGCGCACTAAAACCCCGCCTCTACGAGCTCGAAGAGGAAAAAGATGTCCCGGCGTGACTAAATCGGCAGGCTTGGAGCTGGGATCAAGTAAAACGCGTACAGTCTGCGCTCTATCAAACGCGGAGATTCCGGTCGTCACGCCTTTCGCGGCGTCGACGGAAATCGCCCATGCTGTATTACATTTTTGATGTTTGCGGTCTAAGGTTGCGTCGTCAAGCATCGGGTGAAGCCCAAGCTCATCGAGCTTGCGCTCTTCCATAGGAACACAGATAAGCCCGCGGGCTTCTTTGGCCATAAAGTTGATGTCTTCCGGGCGAACGTACTGCGCGGCTAAAATCACGTCGCCTTCATTTTCACGGCCTTCATCGTCCATGACGATAACCATTTTTCCGGCTTGAATATCTTTGATGGCCTCTGGAATGGAATTAAACATAGCTGATACTTTAAGCTAAATTTCTTTTATTGTCAAGATTTTTATCCCTGCCTGCTTGCTAAAAAATTTTAACTCAACTATAATAGCCGCATGAAGTTAGAAGAAAAAATTGCCAAGCGGCTTCTCGCCCTTCATAAAACTTTAAGCGTAGCTGAATCCTGTACCGGCGGCCTTCTCTGTCACCGCTTGACGAATATTTCCGGCAGCTCTGGTTTTCTAAAAGCAGGATGTGTTGTTTATTCTAATGAAAGTAAAGTCAGGCTCTTAAAAATTCCAAAAAACCTTTTAGAAAAATATGGTGCCGTCAGTGCGCCTGTGGCGAAGAAGATGGCTCGGGGAATTCAAAAAATATTCCACACCGACTTTGGCATCGGAATTACCGGAATCGCGGGGCCGACCGGCGGCACAAAAGAAAAACCTGCCGGCCTTGTTTTTGTTGCGGTCGCTACGCCTACACAAATACTTTGCACAAAAAGCATTTTTAAAAACACCCGCCTCATATTCAAACAAAAAGCAACTAACAAAGCTCTTAAAATGTTGTCGTTGTTTTTATTCTAAAAGCCTTAACGGTGCTTCATTAGTTTTTCAATCTCAGAAGGTATGTTATGAAAATAGTTAAAAAGATTATCCAAATTAACGCGAGTATCTTTTTTTGTAAATCCCCACCTTGAATCCACAACCTTCACCTCTTCAATCACGTGGCTTTGCTGCGCAATAAATACAACAAGGAAAATGATAATAAGAAAAGTAAAAAAGGTTCTCATTCCTTCCCCTTCCCTCTGTGTTTTACTGTATATTTATGCATATTTTTAATAATATAAGTAAACTTAGGTAAGTTTTAGCGGAAGAGATTCGCTTAGCTTAAGCGCGAGGTGCATAATCACGTTTGTGTAAATTCCCGCCATCAAATCATCCATCATAATGCCGGTACCTCCCTCTTTTTTTTCAAAGTAGCCGACTGGAAAAATTTTAAACATATCGAACGCGCGAAAAAGAAAAAACGCGCTTAAAATAACTTTCCATTCTAAAGGCAGCATAAAAAATGCCAAAAGCGTGCCGCTCACCTCATCAATCACAATGCACGAAGGATCTTTTATTTTGAGATTCTTTTCGTGTTGTCCGCTTGAAATAAATCCCAGAACCGTGATCACGCAAAAAATACTGACATAAATAAAAAGGTGTCCCGCGCAGGCGATAGCGAGCAAAACGCCCAAAATGGTTGCCATACTGCCCGAGGCAAAAGGCATGTATCCGACATAAAAAAATGTAGCCAGTAACCGCGTAAAATTATTGGACATGAATCAACTTTCGATTATTCCATAGATAAGAGACACCTGAAATCAAAGTCAAGGTAACAACAATCAACATCAAAATATCAATCGCCAGGTGCCACCAAAACTGAAGTGTGGCAGACCAGTTCGAATAAAGACTTATGGATTCTTTAAAAGTAAGAAATCCTAAAATCGCAAAAATTGCGACGATTTGTGAAACAGTCTTGTGTTTGCCGCCGCGTTCAGCCGCTAACACCTTCCCCTTGGTCAAAGCGTAAAGCCGCAAACCGGTAATCATAATTTCCCGCCCTAAAATCAAAAGGACAATCCACGCGTGCACAATCTGCATGCTGACAAAACTTAAAAAAGCGGCTAAGATTAAAAATTTATCCGCGATAGGATCCATGAGCTTTCCAAAGTCGCTAACAAGGTGATATTTTTTGGCTAAATACCCGTCATAAAAATCCGTAAGCGATGCCAAAATAAAAGTTACCGTCGCAAGGACAATCGCGATTAAACCTTTTTGAAAAATAAAGAAAATAAAAAGGAAAGTCAACAAAATCCGCGAAATGGTGAGCTTATTGGGGAGATTCAACGCGCTTCTCCGGAAAGGTCATACTCGAAGGTGTCGGTAATATTAACGTCCACAAAATTGCCTACTGCGAGTTTCTTTTTAGAATGCACGTAAACCAAACCGTCAACATCAGGCGCGTCGTACTCGCTGCGGCCCAAATAAACACCCTCTTCCCCTTTTTGCTTTTCTTCAATGAGGACTTTAAGGCGCTGCCCGATGAATTTCTTTTGAATCTCCGTTGAAATTTTTTGCTGCTCTTTCATAATAATATCAAGGCGTCTCTTTTTAACCGATTCGGGAACCTGCTCCTCAAAATTATACGCGGGCGTATCTTCTTCTCTGGAATAAACAAAAACACCGGCCCGCTCGAAGCGGACATCTTTTACCAACTCAACCAATTCCTTGAAATCACCTTCTGTTTCACCGGGCAAACCGACAATAAACGTCGTACGAAGGCTTGAATTTGGAATCCGTGTCCTTATCTTTCGAATCAAATCCAGCGTTTCCTGTTTCGTGATATTGCGGTTCATCGATTTTAAGAGTTTATCACTGATATGCTGAAGAGGCATATCGATATAGCGGCAAATCTTTGGATTAGCGGCCATAGTGTCAATGAGTTCATCGTCGACGTGAGCGGGAAAAGCGTACAAAAGGCGAATCCAGCTGATATTTTTTGTTACCTTTACCATTTCGCGAAGAAGCGCTGCTAAACTTTTTTTGCGGTAAATATCCATGCCGTAAGCGGTGATGTCCTGGCCGATGATATTGATTTCTTTTATGCCTTTTTTATCGAGCGCCTCCACTTCCTGTAAAACAGATTCGATGGTGCGCGAAGAAAATTTTCCCTTAATCTTTGGAATCGCGCAAAAACTGCACGCGTTAAAACAACTTTCGCAGATTTTAACGTAGGCGAAGTGGTTGGGCGTTAATAGCACTTGCTGCGAAGCGCCGTTTTTATCAAGGGCTAACGCGCCGACAAAGGCATCCACACCAGGAAGTTCATAAACAAGTTCGTTCGCGTAACGCTGCGCCAGACATCCGGCGACAATCAATTTTCGAATTTTACCCTTCTTCTTGAGTTCAATCAAATCAAGAATCATATCAATCGATTCTTTTTTAGCCTCCTCGACGAATGAACATGTGTTGACGATGGCCACATCGGATTTTTCCACGTTCACAATGTTGTGGCCGTTTTTCTTCAAGCGCCCTAAAATCACCTGCGCGTCGACTAAATTTCTCGCGCAGCCCAAATTGATCATGCTGATTTTAGATTTTTTTAAATTTTCTTGGTCAAGCAAATGGGACAACGAACTGGACAGATGGGAGTGTTTCATGGGAAGAAATTACAAAACGGTGAAGCCGTTTTGAGTGATGATGACTTTTTTGGCTTTGCGATTGGCGCGGGCCAGGCTTCCCAAGATTTTGCCGTTTAATTCAAAATCTATGTCGCCTATATCCTTGCCGGAGATTTCGATAGACTCTTTGGCAAACCACGATTCGCTTAAGCCCTTTTTTAAAACGGCACGAAAGACAACCGCTCCGTCGCTGGTGACCTGCACCCAGGTGTCTTTTTTCGCGCGGATAGAAAGATTTATTTTTTTATTCATCGAAGGAGGCGACACAAGAGGCGCCCTGCTTTCGGAAGTTGAAACAGCTTCTTCGGAAACCGCCTTCTCACTCACCACAGGATTTTCTTTTGGAATGATTTTATTTTTCACCGGTTCTTTGAGCTTGCGGTCTTGAGTTTTCAGCCTTAAGACACCTTTTTGTTTTCTATCATTGATATCCGCCTGCTTGAAACTTCCTCTTGATTGAAACATTTTCTGCTTCACAAATCCAATAAATTTCCAAAGAACCACAAGCGCAACTACCGCGACAACAGCTTGAAGAATTATTTTCCTTAACTCCGGCGGAAAGGCAAATGAAACTTTTGGTTCCGGAGGAAGAAGCGTTTCTGCTTTGACAGGAATAACCTCGGGCAGTTTTTCCTGATGATAATCCTCAACAAACTCCTTTAAGTCCAATCCTAAAAATTTAGCGTACATTTTGATAAAACCTTTGTAATAAAAAGGAGAGAGGCTGCGAATGGTATAGCCTTCTTCAATCGCCTTTAGAGCGTCCATGGGAATTTTGGTTGACTCATGGACCGTGTCGAGCGCGATGCTTCTTTTTTGGCGCTCTTCTTTTAACAAGGCGCCTTTGCGGTTGTTATCCATTTTGCGTGGGCGTTGTTGTTTCGGGTTGTTGTTTTAAAGAATTGGTTTTAAGCCATTCTTCGCGATCGATAAGAATTTCGCGCGGCTTGCTTCCTAAGTAAGGCCCGATCATTCCTCTGCGTTCCATAAGATCAACTATTCTTGCCGCACGGCTATAGCCTAAACCCATGCGCCTTTGTAAAATCGTAACCGAGGCGTGATTTGTTTCCATCACAATGCGAAGCGCATCATCGTAAAGGTCGTCGTGTTCAATTGCGCCCGGCGACCTACTGACGGCTGTTTGCTGTTTGACAATATTTTCATTATACACCGGTTGGCGCTGCACTTTTATAAAATCAACGACCCTTTGAATTTCTTCATCAGAGACAAGGCTGCACTGCCCGCGAATAGGTTTGGCCTCACCCGGCTTCATAAAAAGCATATCCCCTTTTCCTAAGAGTTTATCCGCACCGTTTGTATCCAAAACAGTGCGCGAATCAACTTTAGAAGCAACCTTAAAAGAAATTCGCGCCGGAAAATTTGCTTTAATCACGCCCGTAATGACATCCACCGACGGACGCTGAGTCGCTAAAATCAAATGAATCCCAACCGCGCGCGAGAGCTGTGCGAGGCGTGTAATCGCGCCTTCAATTTCTCTGGCCGCAATCTGCATCAAATCCGCGAGCTCATCGATAATGACAACAATGTAAGGCAGGCGAAATTCTTTCGCATTATATCCTTCAATGTTGCGCACGCCTTCTTTTGACAAAAGCACGTAACGCGATTCCATTTCGCCGACTAACCATGTTAAAGCCGCGGAGACTTTTTTTGGGTCTGTCACAGCCGGACAAAGTGAATGCGGAATATTATTGTAACAGGAAAGCTCGACCATCTTTGGGTCGACCATCAAAAATTTTACCTCATCGGGCGTCGCGTTAAAAAGCATCGATATGATAATGCTGTTCACGCAAACTGTTTTTCCGGCGCCCGTTGTTCCCGCGATTAACAAATGCGGCATGCCTGCTAAATCGGCAATCAACGGCTGCCCCGTGATATCTTTTCCTAAAGCGAGCATCAGCTTTGATTTGCTGGAGCGAAATTCACTTTTTGTTAAAACATCTTTTAAATAAACCGTACTGGATAAATCATTAGGCACTTCGACGCCGACGCGATTTTTTCCAGGAATCGGTGCCACGATGCGAACCGTCTGAGCCTTCATCGTCAAAGCAATATCATCCGAAAGGCTTGTGATTTGGCCCACCTTGACTCCCGGTGCGGGTTCAAGTTCATAACGCGTAATCACCGGGCCGCGTTCAATATCGGCGACACGGACAATGACGCCAAAATCCGCCAATGTTTCTTCCAAAATTTTCGCGCCCGCCATTAAATTATCTTGAAGCTT
>CAZBRU010000056.1:1785-7155 GCA_964494585.1 uncultured Planctomycetales bacterium | reverse complement strand
CTTTTTTTGCGTACTCATCTTTTTTAAAAGAGGCGACTTGAATGGTGTAACCATTTTTTAAGAGTTCCACCGGCTTAATGATTCTTGCCTCTTCGATAGCCGCACTTTGCGAATCTTCAGGATTGTTTGCTGTCTTGACAACCGGCAAAGCAGTTTGCTTTTTAAAAACTAAATTTTTGGCCGCGGAAAGAAGGGGAGAGGTTTGAGGACTCGCGACTTCAACATGTTTGCCGCGTTCAACGCCGAGCGTGAAAGATAAAATGACCGTCATCACGAAAAAGATACTGACAACAATCAAATTTTCCAAAGAAAGCGTCAGGCTTGAGAACAAAAATGCCGGCTTGGCTGTTCTCTCTGTTCCTCCGACGGAATTTGGAAATAATTCAAATTGAGACTGCGAAAACTGAATGTTCACGAGCTTATTATAGGGTTAGTGCTTCATTAAACTCAAGAGTTTTCTAAAGTTTTTTTGACTTACAAGCAAACGAAAGGCGTTGATAACACGCGGATCAAACTGTGTGCCGCTATTTTGTTCGAGCTCCTCAAGGGCCTGCTCAACTGTCAGCGCTTTTTTGTATGGGCGCGTGGACACCATGGCCTCAAAGGCATCCACGACAGCCATCACGCGTGCGCCTAAAGGAATTTGCTCTTTTTTAAGGCCCGATGGATACCCTGTCCCGTCAAATTTTTCATGATGATAAAGAATAATCGGCAAAATCGGTTTTAGAAATCCGACGGGCTTAATGAGTTCAACGCTTTTAGCCGGATGATTGTGAATGACTTTAAATTCTTCAGGCGTCAAACGGCTTGTCTTCGCTAGGATTTCAAAAGGCACATCCATCGCTCCCGCATCGTGTAAGATGCTGGCATAACGCAGGGATTCAATCTGCGCTTCATTCATGTCCATCTTTTCAGCCAGGCTCTTGATGACCTTAAAATAAACGGGGCTGTGCGTTGAGGCACCCGGGCCTTGAGCTGCCAAAAATTTTCCGATGGATTTGATGCTCCCTAAAATAATTTTTTGCTGGTCTTCATAAAGCTGGAGGTTTTTAATCGCGGTCACAACCTGCTCGGCAATAACGGATAAAATCTCTCGGTCAAAATCATTAAAAGCAGCTTCTGACTTTTTCCTTCGAATAAAAATAGCGCCGATATTGTCATCGGCGACCAGGGGCAGGCCAATCAAATGCTTTTTAAAAATCGTGCTCCCGAGCGTGACCGCTTTTTCTTCGGGAGAAATTTTTTCCAGCTCTGATTTTTTTTCAATTAAAAAGTTAATTCTGTTATTAAACGAAGCGATAAAAATAATTCTTCTTTTTCCTTGGGCGTCCAGAAGATAAACGGAAGCAGAGCTCGCGTGAATCAGCTGGCAGACAAGGCGCGTCAAGCGCAGCAAAAGTTCTTTGGTGTTGAAGGTTGAATTGACCAGCCGGTAAATCATATGCACACCGGAGAGAACCAGCTTATATTTTTTTGTTAAAACTGAATTCTTTTGGGCCATAATTTTTCCCTAAACCCGTTCGTAAGGATAGAGCAGTTTTCTGTGTTCGTCCGTCGCGAAACGATCGGTCATGCTCGCGATATAATTGCAAATCACCTGCGCGCGGTATTTTTTATTACTCTTATGTCCGCGCTCATAAACGGAATAAGGCAGTTGATTGGGATTGCTCGCGTAAACTTCAAAAAGGTCGCGGATAATCCGCTTAGCGCGCGACGTCATCCGCTCAACACGAAAATGATGATAAAGTTTTTCATTAAGAAGTTTTTGAAGGCTGTTGCGCTCTTTTCCCATTTTCTCGCTAAAACCAATCACGGTTCCCTTAGTTTTTTTAACTTCATCCGCAGATTTAAATTTTTTCCTTTTTAAATTTTCATCCGAAACCTTCAAAAGGTCTTTGACTTGTGTGTCGATGAGAGTGCGCACGATTTGATTTTTTGCCATATTGCGGTCATATGAAGACGTCAGACCGCGAACATGATCTAAGGCTTCTTTCCAAAGCATGTTTTCGGTCAAATCGTCTTCCGTGATATATCCTGACGTCAGGCCGTCATCGATATCGTGATTTAAATACGCGAGCGAATCGGCGACATCAACGACCTGCGCCTCAAGTGTCGGGCCTTCCGTGTATAATTTTTGATGCGATTCGGGAATGTCATACGTTGTTTTGTGCTTTAAAATGCCGATTAAGACCTCGCGCGTTAGATTGAGCCCGTCAAACTGCGGATAACGCTTTTCAAATTTTGTCACAATGTCAAAACTGCGTTTATTATGATTGAAGCCTTTAAGGCCGGCTTTTTTAACGATTTCATTTAACGCCTCTTCCCCGGCATGGCCAAATGGGGGATGGCCCAAATCGTGGGCAAGCGCCACGGCTTCAATCAAATCTTCATTGAGCTGTAAATTGCGGCCAATCGTGCGGGCGATTTGAGCGACTTCAAGCGTGTGCGTTAAACGCGTCCGGTAGTAATCCCCTTCAAAAATAATAAAGACTTGAGTTTTGTATTCTAACTTTCGAAAAGCCTCGCTATGAACAATACGGTCGCGGTCGCGCTGATAACATGTGCGCGTCTCGTGGTCGGATTCTTTGTATTGACGGCCCGCGGAATCCTTGCTTTTCATGGCATAGGGCGCCAAAATTTTATTTTCTAAAGCCTCGATGTCTTTTCGAAATTGCATATTTTTTCTTTACGTGCGGCTTGCCTTTTTTAGGCTTTTATAAAGCTCTTTTAAGGATTGGGAAATAACGCGGGTATTAGTCACAACCGGCATAAAATTCACATCGCCTCCCCAGCGGGGAACAAGGTGAATGTGGATGTGCCCCGGAAATCCTGCCCCTGCGACACGCCCAAGATTAATGCCGACATTATAGCCGTGAGGCTTTAAAACTTTATCCAGGAGTGTCTGCGTACTTTCCAAAAGTTCAAGCAAATCCATTTTTTCGGGCTTAGTTAATTTTTCTAAAGAATTCACATGCCGATACGGCATAATCAGGGCGTGGCCGTTATTGTAAGGATAGATATTTAAAACCGCGAAAGAAAGCTTGGTTCTTTTAAAAATAAAGTGATCGCTGTCTTTTTTATCGCGCAGTATCTTACAAAAAACACACGCCTTACTCTTTTTGTAGAGCCCTGAAATATACGGTACACGCCACGGCGCCCAAAGCCTATCCATTATTTGACCTTAACCATTTCCACTTTGATTTTATCCGTTAACTCCAAAATTATGTAAGAACAAAAAGGCGCGGTCACCATATCATTTGGACTCCCCGGGTTAAGGTACAAAACTCCGTCAATTTTTTCATTAACAACGCGATGCGAATGGCCGAAAACCACCACGTCAACTTTATCATTTTTAAATTCATTTTGCACAAATTTTAACAGCCCCGTTGGCGCTCCCGCGCCGTGACAAATTCCGATAGAAAACTTATCCAATTTTAAAACTTGTTTCGCGGGTAAAAGCTTGCGTACTTCCCCATCGTCCATGTTGCCGTAAACGCCCTTAACTTCTTTAACTTTCTTTAATTTGTTTAAATCATCAACCGAACAGAAATCTCCGGAATGAATAATCATGTCCACATTTTTAAAGTCTTCCAGCATTTGCTTAGGCAATTCGTGCGAATGCGTATCGGATGTGATGCCAATCTTCATAGGACAATGTAGGGCTTGCCGTAAAGGTTTAAGAGCGCGTTGACCTCATGCTGATTCCAAATCCACATCTTTTCCTGAAGAGCGCGAAGGCGGATTTGGTCATCAACATGAGACAGAGAGATTAAAATCTTCCCGAAAGATTTTTCCGGTGACTTCCTCGACTGCTCAAGAAAAATATTAATATCGGATTCTTCGAAGTGGTCTTTTTTAAAAACAATAAACCATGTCCCCTCCTGCGACATCGCTTTAAAAATATGGACTTTGCGTTGATTATCCGCCGGAATTTCGAGTGATTTCACTTCTTTAAAGGCGGGCAATTTGTATTTGCGGCCGCCCAGCTGCAAAGAGCCGCTGTCAAAACAATGCAAAAGCTCAACAATGCGAAGCGGCAATTCCTTAGCACGTACCGTCTTAAATTTGTCCACGGACTCATGAATTTCCTTTTTAAATTGGCTGCGTGAATCCTCGCTTTGCCCAATCACCGACTTTAACCGCTGCTCAAAAATATACTTAATCCAATAACAGAAAAGTTTATTTGAAAAATGATAGTGATTTCCGTTCTTGGCAATCAACCCTAAATCTAAAAGGCGGTTAATCTTCTGAGCCGCTATGCTTTTATTCAATTTGACATCAGAAGCAATGTCATCAATTTTTCCCTTGCCGTTGCTAAGTGATATCAAAATACGGCAAAACCCGCCGTTGCCTTTTGAGCCGGAAAAATGCTCAAGCAAGAGTTCAAAATGGCGGTTTAGGACTCCCCACCGGTCAAAAATGGTGTTTTCAATCGCGTGTGTCAAAAGCGGGACATATACTTCACTTTGTTTGTGAATCGCCGCGAGCTGAATCAATTCCTGGCAAATGATGCTGAGGTAAAATGGATATCCTCCGGTAAAATCAATTAAAAAGTGGCACAGCTCTTCACTGATTTTTAAGGAAGAGAGATTGGAAAAAATAAATTCCTGGCTGGCCTTGGGGTCAAAAGGGCCGATTTCAAGCGTTTCGAAATTACCGAACAAAAGCGAAAGCTTTTCGTCCAAAATCTTTTTAGCTGTGGCCGGGGCCGAACTTAAAACAAGATAGAGGCATTTTTTTTGCGTCATAATGCGTTTGCCGAGCTCCTTAAACACATCGGCCAACCCGAATTCTTCCAAATAATGAAACTCATCTAAAATAACAAGACAAAATTTTCCGGTCTCTTGCGTAAATGTATCGGGCAGGTTAATTAAATCTTTGTAGGCTTCGGCGATTTTTCCTTTGGCGAGATTGATTTGAATCTTTTTAATCTCTTCTGTCGTGCGCGGAAGAACTTTTTTGACACTTTCTAAAAGAAGATTTAAATCGTGATGGAGATGGAGGCCTTTGGCTTTAGAAAACTGAAAGAGGAGGCTTGTCGCAAGATTTTCAACCATCAAATGAATATCACGGTGCTCTAAATCAAGATAAACGGCGACGATCGCGTCGTCATCTAAATCGGAAAGGAATTTTTTAACAATCGCGGTTTTTCCAATCCAGCGTTCACCTAAAAAACAAAGATTCTGCCGGTAACCGTCTTTTAAGTCCATGACGCGGCGCTTTAAAAGCTCTAAGACGCTGCGCCTGTCAAAAAAATTATTTTCTAAATCGATTCTAGTCATTTAAGGCAAGAAGTAAAGTGGAGTAATGGACGCAGCTTTTTTTCTTACCTCAAAATGCAAAAACGCTATGTCACCGTTTTGTCCGGTA
>CAZBRU010000056.1:0-1775 GCA_964494585.1 uncultured Planctomycetales bacterium | reverse complement strand
CTTATTTCTGGAATGGGGGAGCTTCACCTTGAAATTATCGTGGATAGAATGAAGCGAGAGTACAGTGTTCAGGTGAATTTCGGAAAGCCCCAAGTTGCCTATCGAGAGTCAATTTCTGAAAATGTTAGAGCGGCTGTTACCACAAAAAGCAAAAACGCAACGTCACCCTGTGGTCCGCAACGCGAAACGGGTTTGCCTTGGGCCAAGTCGTCGCCAAGCTTAACCAACAAACTCGAATTCTGGCTATAAACGGTGTAATACCCGTCGTTGTGAACCAAAATCACCGTAAAGCCATACCCGGGAATATAATCGGCGAAGACAACTCTTCCGGAACGCGAGGCAGAAACAATTTCGCCCGCGCTTGATTGAATGTCAATACCGTTATTCAATGAAAAATCTCGTTGTTCGCCGAAATAATTGATGATGCGCCCTTTCACGGGCCAAATGAATTCACTTTCTGCTGCGCCTGAAGACGCACCGGAAGACACGGGAGAAGTTTCTTTAACTTCTGTCGCGCCCGGAATAAAAATCAATTGATTCTTTTCAATCTGCGCGGCGTTTGGAATATTATTGGCGCGGATGATATCTTCAATATTAACATTGTACGCTTTAGCAATGTTCCAGAGCGTTTCTTTAGGTTGGACTTTATGATAAACACCTTGCGGTACCGCTTGCGGCGGCGGAGTGCCGGGAAAAGGCTTATTTTCGATAGAAACACAGCCTCCAGCGAAAATAGCCAGGAAAGAAAAAATGTAAACTTGAAATTTATTTAGCATTACATATCACTTAAAAGCGAGGGACGGGACTTGAACCCGCGACGTTCAGCTTGGGAAGCTGACATTCTACCACTGAATTACCCTCGCAAAATTTTACAATCCTTAAATGTGGAATAGATTTTACCAAAAAAATTAAGGTTTCCAAAGGTATTCTTTCAAAGCGAGCGTTGCCTTGCGAACATCATGCGCAGAGCAGATTTCCCTGCACACAGCTACTCTTTGCACACCATTCTTTCGCACTAAAGAAATATTTTCACTTTTAATTCCGCCGATAGCAAAAAGCGGTATTTTTATTTTTTGCGCGGCGTTTTTTAAAAGCCGCAAATCCATCGCCGCACGGCCTGGCTTTGTAAACGTTTTAAAGACAGAACCAAATCCAATATAATCCGCGCCTTCTCGCTGCGCTTTAAGAGCAGCTTCCAACGTTTGGCAGGAAACACCGATCAAGGCCTTTTTACCCATCAAACGCCTTGCCGTCTTTAAAGGAATATCGTCCTGCCCCAAATGCACGCCCGAGGCACCGCATACTAAAGCCAAATCCACGCGGTCATTCATGATAAAAGGAATCTTGTTTTGAAGAATTCCTTTTAAATCTTTGCTGAAACGAATAATGTCTTTGGGCACGCCCTTTTTGTCGCGCAACTGAACAATGTCGACGCCGCCTTTCAAGGCTTCGCCGGCGACACGAAGAAGTTTTTCGTAACCGCAAACTTCCCGGTCAAGAATCAAATAAAGCTTACAGTTTTTGAGAGCAATCACGTTCTAGAACGTAGAGTTGGTAACGGATTTTTTTGAAGCCTTGCGCGGCCCTCTTGTTTGAAAGTTTCGCGAATTCTTCCAAGACCCTCACGGATTCCTTGGCCCTTTGGGAGTTGGCGAAAAAAATATCTTTGATGTTTTTACGCCCGAACTCGAGGCGTGAATTTCCTTTTCCGACGTCACGAGAGACATCACGCGCGGCAAGAAAGGCATCCTTTTCCCCAAGTTTTTTAAAAAGAT
>CAZBRU010000055.1:0-7539 GCA_964494585.1 uncultured Planctomycetales bacterium | reverse complement strand
GTTAAGGCCTTTCGAAGCGCTTTATCCAAGGCGTCGACAGGACCGTCGCCGTCAGCGGCACTGAACTCTTCTTTATTTTTTATGTTTAAACGCACTGAGGCTTCGGCAAAGACTTTTCCGTCGTGACGTTTTTCGGTCGTGACCTTAAAACCTTCCAGCGCGAAAAACGGTTTATATTTTTTCAAATGCCGCTTCATGAAAAGTTCAAATGAGGCGTCCGCCGCTTCAAATTGATAGCCTTCGTGTTCTTTTTCTTGAAGAAGTTTTAAAATTTCTTTGGCCTCAGCGGAATTTTTATCAAATTTTAAATTCATTTCCTGCGCTTTTAGAACAATGGGCATTTTTCCGGCAAGTTCGGATGTTAAAAACCGGCGGTGGTTGCCGACGGATGCGGGGTCGACATGCTCGTACGCTATTGGGTTTTTTAAAACCGCGTCGATATGCACTCCCCCTTTATGGGCAAAGGCAGAATGGCCCGTAAAGGCATGATTGTCAGGAAGCTTGATATTGCTCATTTCACTAACGTAATAACACGCGTCGGTTAAATGCTGAATTTTATTTTCGGGAATTGTTTTGTAATTCATTTTCACTTGTAAAATACCGATGATGATGCTCAAATCCGCGTTACCGCAGCGTTCGCCTAAGCCGTTTAACGTTCCCTGGACCTGGACGCATCCTTTTTCAACGGCGAGAATACTGTTGATAACCGAGCAATCAAGGTCATTGTGTGTATGAATGCCAAGCGGAGCCGTGATTTTTCGTTTCACTTCAGTGACAATGCGGCTTACCTCTTCGGGTAAAGTCCCGCCGTTTGTGTCGCAAAGTACGATGCAGTCCGCTTTCGCTTTTTCTGCGGCAAAAATTGTTTTCAAGGCATAATCAGGGTTGCGTTTGTACGCGTCAAAAAAGTGTTCCGCGTCATAAAAAACTTCGCGCCCTTTTTTCTTTAAAAATTCAACCGAATCAAAAATCATCGCGATATTTTCTTCGAGCGTTGTTTTTAAAATATCGGTCACGTGTAAATCCCAGCTTTTTCCAAAAATCGTGACGGTTTTGGTTTCGGACTTGATAAGTTCGTTTAAGTTTTTATCTTCGGAGGCCTTAAGATTGGCGCGACGTGTCGATCCAAATGCCGCGAGAACGGAATTCTTGAGCTTCCGCTTTTTCATCACATCAAAAAATTCTTTGTCTTTTGGGTTAGAGCCCGGCCATCCGCCTTCGATATAATGAATACCAAGCTCGTCGAGTTTCTCGGTGATTTTGATTTTATCGTTGACTGAGAATGAAACGCCTTCGGTTTGTGAGCCGTCGCGAAGCGTTGTGTCGTAGATAACAATGTGTTTGGCCATAAATTTCTTTCTTTAAATCAACCTACATTTGGTCGAGTTCAAAAGCCTTGTGAAGCGCGCGCATGGCCGTGTCGGTCTGACTTTGTGCGATGATGCATGAGATGCTGATTTCGGATGTTGTGATCATTTCAATATTAATTTTATGATCGGCCAAAACGTGAAACATTTTGGCCGCGATTCCCGGATGTGATTTCATTCCGGATCCGACAATCGAGACGCGAGCGACATTTTTATCACCCAGGATAACCCCGCCGCCGATTTTTTTGGTAGCGCGGTTAGCAAGACGAATTGTTTTTTTTAAATCCGCTTTTGGAACGGTAAAAGAAATATCGGTTGCCTTTGTGCGGCTCACGTTTTGAACAATGGTGTCCACTATGACGCCGGATTTAGAAATTTCGGTAAAAATATTCGCGGCGACACCGGGCTTGTCGGGCACGTCACAAATGGTCACCTTTGCCTCTGATTTGTTGCATGTGATGCCGCGCACCGCGATGCTTTCCATTTTTTCGGTTTCTTTAATAATCATTGTCCCTTCCTCTCTTGAAAGACTTGAACGCACATGAATAGGGATATTATATTTTTTGGCGACTTCAATCGAACGCGCCTGCATGACTTGCGCGCCGAGCGAAGCCATTTCAAGCATTTCATCGAACGTGATTTTTTTTAGCTTTTTAGCTTCCGAAACAACGCGTGGGTCTGTCGTATAAATTCCCTTTACATCCGTATAGATTTCACAAACATCCGCGTCCAAGGCCTCAGCCAAAGCGACCGCGGTCAAGTCTGACCCTCCCCGCCCGAGCGTTGTGATCTCATGGTCGCTTGTCATGCCTTGAAATCCCGCGACAATGGCGATTTTGTTTTTTGCCAAGACGTCTTTAATTTTTTTAGGGTCAATTTTGATGATACGCGCCCTGGTGTGAGATTTGTCGGAAAGAATTCCGACTTGCCACCCGGTAAAAGAAACAGCTTTTTTTCCAAGTTTATTAACGGCCATGGCCAAAAGAGCGCAGGAGATTTGCTCGCCGGTTGCCATCAGCATATCCATTTCGCGTTCGGATGGACTTTTTGTGATTTCAAAAGCAAGTTGTTCAAGTTCATCCGTTGTGTCGCCCCGCGCGGAGACAACCACAACAACATCATGCCCCTTTGATTTTGTGGCCACAATGCGCCGGGCTACATTTTGAATGCATTCTTTATTGGCGACCGATGAGCCGCCGAATTTTTGAACGATAAGCTTCTTTTTCATTAAAACCCTCTTTTAATTTTTTTGCATAAAATATTGAACTAATTCAGAAGCACTCTTAAACTTTAACCCTTTTTCTTTCGCGGCAGATTCTGTGTACTCGGTTGAGCCGTTGGGCGCGATATTTTTTCCGTACATCACAAATGGAACAGGATCGCTTGTATGCGTTCGTTTTTCAACGGGTGTCGCGTGGTCCGGAGAAATTAAGATGCGCACGTCATCATTTTTATTAAAGTGATTTAGAATTGTTCCAACGATGTCCCTGTCGAAGCTGTCAATGCAGGACATTTTGGCTTTCATATCGCCGTTATGCCCCGCTTCGTCAGGCGCTTCAACGTGAATGTAGACAAAATCTTTTTTCTTTAAGGAAGAAATAGCGTGCTCGGCTTTCCCGAGATAGTTTGTATCGTAATATCCCGTCGCGCCGGGAACGGAAATGACTTCAAGTCCGGCCAGGCGTCCGATGCCGTTCACAAGGTCAACCGCCGAAATTACGGAGCCTTCGACGCCAAATTTTTTTTCAAATGGTTCCAGACAAGGCTTTGTGCCCTGTCCCCAAAGCCAAATCATGTTCGCGGGATTTTCTTTTAAATCAATACGCACATGATTGACAGAATGACTTTCTAAGATTTCTTTTGATTTTTCCATCAACCTCAAAAGTGTTTCCGCTTGACGGCCTTGCGGCAAATAGGATTTGATTTCTTTTCCTAAAATGTCGTGCGGCGGAGTACATTTGATTTTTGAAAACACATCCCTTTGGTTGGTTTTAATAACCATGAGGTGTCGATAGCTTTTTCCGGCGTAAAATTTTATATCATGGCCGCTCAATTCTTTATTTAGCGCATCAATTAAATGAGAAGCTTCTTTGGTCTGAATATGCCCGGCACTGTAGTCAATCATTTTGCCGTCGCCAACCGTGACTAAATTGCAGCGAAAGGCAACTTCATCATCAGCGAGCTCGACATTAAGGTTTGCCGCTTCGAGCGCGGCACGCCCCGAAAAAGATTTTTGCGGGTCATACCCCATTAGCCCTAAATTTCCGATATCAGAACCAGGCGGCATGCGCGGCGGAATTGTTTGCACGAGCCCTGTCATGCCGTTTTTGGCCATAAAATCCATATTGGTGCGGTGCGCGGCTTCAAGCGGTGTGCGGTCACCGAGTTCCTTGATGGGGTAATCAGCCATGCCGTCCGGAACAAGAATGATATATTTCATACGCGTTCTTTAATCGCTTTCACTAATTCTTTTGCCAGGTCTTCACGCTTTTTTACTTTGGCGATAATATTTTTTGTTTTATCGATAATAAAAGCCGTATATTTTTTTTGAGTTGTACAGTTTGTCACTACCAAGTCGCATTTCGCGTTTTCTAAAAGGTCGATGGCCTTTGAAGTAAGAAGTTTTTTGTCGTGATGGCCCTCGAGTTTAAAGCCCACCAAAAAAATCTTCGGATTAAGTTCTTTGAATTTTGTAATAATCTTTTTTGTCGGGACTAAATTGAGCTGAATATTTGAAAAATGGGAATCAATTTTTGTGCCGTAGGTATTTAAAGGTTCATAGTCTGAAACAGCCGCCGCGTGAATCGCGATTTTGTAATAACCTTTACGCACTTCCCTGTCGACGAGATAATCGAGCTCTTTGTAGTAAGAATACTTCTTTAGATAATTGATTTTGCATGTCAAGCGGTGCGTCACCGGGCCTTCGAGCATGTGGACGCGCGCGCCTTCTTTTTTTAAGGCGCAGGCAATCAAATGCCCCAATTCACCCGTCGAGTTATTGCTGATCACGCGGACGTTGTCAATCGCGACCCACGTCGGGCCGCAGGTGATTAAAACTTTTTTGTCTGTTAAAGAGCTAGTAATCAATTTCTTTTAAAACGTCTTTTAAATTTGGTTTTACGACCACGGGTTTTTTAATGTTTTCAATCGCGATATTGGGATCTTTTAAGCCGTGGCCGGTTAAGGTGCACGCGATTGTGCCGCGTTTATTTTTAAAATAACCTTTTTTGTTTAACTTTAAAATTCCCGCAACCGAGGCCGCCGATGCAGGTTCAACAAAAACGCCGTCATGCGCCGCCAAAATTTTATAGGCTTCCAGAATTTCTTTGTCTGTAACAGCGTCAATCAGGCCGCCGGATTCATCGCGTGCCGCAAGAGCCAGCTTCCAGCTCGCGGGATTTCCGATTTTTATGGCGGTTGCGATTGTTTTTGGATCTTTAATAATTTTATTTTCGACAATCGGCGCGGCTCCTGCCGCTTGAAATCCCAGCATTTTAGGAAGCTTCGTCGAACGTCCTTTGTTTTTGTATTCTTTGTAACCTTTCCAGTACGCGCAAATATTTCCCGCGTTTCCGACAGGAATCGCGTGAAATTCCGGTGCGTCGCCTAAAAAATCGCAAATCTCAAATGCCGCTGTCTTTTGTCCTTCGAGTCGAAACGGATTAATCGAATTCACCAGCGCGATCGGATATTTCGAGGTGATGTCGCGTGCCAAATTTAAAGCGTCATCAAAATTTCCTTTAACGGCAATCACCTGCGCGTTATGAACCATGGCCTGCGCTAATTTTCCAAGCGCGATACTTCCTTCCGGAAGAAGGACGATGCATTTTTGGCCGCTGCGTGCCGCGTAGGCCGCCGCCGAAGCAGAGGTATTTCCCGTTGAAGCGCACATAATCGCGGTCGCGCCGTCTTCTTTGGCTTTCGAAATCGCCATCGTCATGCCGCGGTCTTTAAAAGAACCCGTCGGATTTAATCCTTCGTATTTTAAATAAACATCGAGCCCAAGCGTCTTTGTTAAATACTGCGAAAGAATCAAAGGCGTGTTGCCTTCGTTTAACGTCACGATAGGAGTTTTTTTTGTGACGGGCAGAAAATCTTTGTAGTGATTGATGATGCCGTGCCAGCTCATTTAAAGTCTTTCCATGCGAATCGCCAAAGGCTTGGCTTTCACAAAACCCATTTTGTTGATTTTTTCTAAGGCAAGGCGCACCATTTTTTCTTTGGCATAATGTGTTTGCATAATAATCGGAACGGCGGACAATCGGTTGCGCACTTTTTGTGAAACGGAAGCGATGCTAATACCATGCTTTCCAAGCACGCCGGAAATCGTCGATAAAACACCGGATTTGTCAGTAACAAGAAAGCGAATGTAGTAACGCATTTCGGCTTGGTCGATGGCGCGCAGTTTTAAACCTGAAGTTTCACGGGAGATGCTTTTAAGCCGCGCCACGGCGTCTTCTTTGGAACGGCAAGCTAAATCAATTAAATCGCTGATGATACCCGTTGCGGCTGACATTTGCCCGGCGCCCTGTCCGTACATAAGGACATCGCCCATGGGGTCTGTATTTAAAAAAATGGCATTAAAAACATCGTTGACGGAAGCCAGCGGGTGTTTTTTTGAAATCATCGTCGGATGCACACGCACCTCAAGCTGTTGATTGACGCGTTTGGCAATGGCCAAAAGTTTAATCGTTTGATTTAAGCTCTGCGCGTAGTCAATATCAAGATGTGAGATTTCTTCAATGCCCTCCGTATAAATATCTTCGACTTTAACAAATTTTCCAAAAGCCAAGAAAACTAAAATCGCAAGTTTGTGCGCCGAATCTTTTCCGCTGATGTCGAGCGTCGGATTGCTTTCCGCAAAACCTCGGCGCTGTGCTTCTTTGAGCGCGTGCGAAAAACTGCAATTGTCTTTTGTCATTTCCGTTAGAATAAAATTTGTTGTACCGTTGACGATGCCGTAAAGGCCGTCGAATTTATTTCCGGCTAAGCCTTCACGGATGGACTTAATAATAGGGATTCCGGCACCCACAGAGGCTTCAAAATAAATATCGCGCTGGCAGCGAATCGCTTCGCGAAAAAGCTCCCTCCCTTTTTGCGCAATAATCTGCTTGTTGGCGGTCACCACATCTTTGCCGTTTCGTAGTGACGTAAGAATAATGTCTTCAGCCGGTTTCATGCCGCCGATAAGCTCGATAACAACATCAATATTTTTGTCGTTAACGACATCCTTGTAGTTTGTGGTGAGTGTTGATTTCCCAAAACCAAAAGTTTTTTTGTAGCGGATGCTGCGGTCGCAGATTTTTTTAACCACAAATTCAACATCGTAACGCTCTTGAATAAATCTTTTGCGCTCTTTTAAAAATTTTAACACGCCCGAACCGACGACTCCTAAACCGATTAACCCTAAATTAAGTTTTTTCATAAGTTTACCTGTTTTAAATTTTTAAAAATTTTTCGATAATTTTTTCTAAAACTTCTTTGGCTTCTTTGCCTAACTTGCCGAATTCGATGCGTGTTTCATAAAGAATGTTTGCAACTTTTTCCTTTGACTCGATGACTTTTCCATCCAGAGCAATGGATTGAGGCAAGTATGGAGTTTTAAGCTCAAGATGAAATTCCGTCGACAGTGAAAATTTCTTCGAAGTAATAAAGCACATTCCACCTAAGCTTATGTTTTTGACTTGAGAAATGTCGTGTTTTGTGGCCGGATCATTTTTGTCATGATACGAGATGACAAAATGCTTCTCGATGCGTTTGTACTGCCTTCGCTCCACTTCGGAATTTTTTTGTTTATTCATTTTCATTTTAAATTAATCGGGAAGGCGGGATTTGCCCGCCCCGGCAAGTTATCCCGTTACCTGGCGGGCCGGGGAACTCACGACCCCTGACCACTTTTCTCGATGCATTGATTTTAATTTTCGCTCTTTTGCAATTGCGTCATGACGATCTTCAAATTTTTCAATGGCGACAAGCTTAAAAGGAGTTCTGTGTTTAGTTGAAAATACGCATTTTCGGTTATGTTGCTCCAACCTTATTTCTGGCGTTTTTGAAGTATGCCCGACATAGTATTTCCCATCTTTTAAGCTTTGAAGTATGTATGTGTAAAATTTCATTCCCTTGAACCCCATTCCCTGGCCTGCAACCTATCTCTTGCCAGGGCAGGCAAGTG
>CAZBRU010000054.1:2197-7591 GCA_964494585.1 uncultured Planctomycetales bacterium | reverse complement strand
AATCATGACACGAAACGCGAGGGCCAGAACGTGTAGAGCAAATCCAATAATGAGCGCACCAAACCCGATGTCATAAATAATTTTCTTGTTAATGCCGAAAGAAAACATTAAGGCAAAAAGAGTCAATAAGTAAAAAGCAGACGCATAAAGCAGGAGATTGAGCTTGTTATTTAAAACTTCTAAGTGGACAGCTTGAGTTTGCGCATTTGGTAAGCGGTTTTCAATGGATGATGAAAATTTTCGCGCGGCCAAATCAAATTCAATCTGATTTTCCGCACGATAAGCTTGCGCAAGGTCGCCAAGCCAAGTGACCTCTTTTCGCATGGAGTCATCTTGAAAGCCAACCGTAATCGCATCCCATGGACTTATCCAATTTTCATCCGCTGTCACATTCGAGGGAATAATCGTAAAAGGCAAATCTTTATAACGCATGGATGCCTGAAAAAGATTTTCGGTCAAACGCACAATCTCTTTTTCAAAACCACTCCACGAACTTTTTGGCTTGGTTTGCAGGGGTTCCGTTATTTTTTGAATCAAATCAGCCTTCTTTGCGATATCCAGAAAATTAAATTGTTTTTGGCCTTCCGGTAATTCAAGGTAAGCGGCAACGCTTGAATCGCGAATCGTAAATTCTTCCCGGGGCACGGCAAAGCTTAAGCTAACGGAAAGCTGCATATACAAATCTACGGCATTGGCTAACCGCGGAAGCTCATTTTCAACAGCGCTGCGTTTTTTTTCATCAACCTGCGAAGCAGACGTGGCAAGTTCTTCGAGTTTATGGATTCTCTTCTCCATCTGCGAAAAACTGTAACGCCGATGTGCTTCGGGTACAATGCCAAGTGCTTGGGCAACTTCGGGATTATTGATTAAAAAAACTTTGTCATCGCGCGTTGAGGCGGAATCAAAAATAAGCCTTGCCAGCCAATCCAGCGCGGATTTGCGATTAAATTCCCGGCGTCCCGAAAACTGCAGCAAAACATTTTGCGCGTACGTGCTGAGCGGTTTAACACGCCCTTCCCGTAGAACAGGAAAGGCTTCCATCGATTTTACCGAAACAGCCGATTTTTCTTCTGCCGAAAGCAATGCCGGCATGAATGTCATGACAAAAAGCGCGGCCATTACCGCGCGAAATAGATTATTTTTCATCGCTTTTTCTTTCTTTCTTTTAAAGCGTCGACGAGCTGACACAAAAAGTAAATCGCCAAACCCAAAAACGTCAGAATACTTGAAATGTAAGGCAAAATGCGCCCCGTATTTTTGACAACCGCGAGCGTGGAGCTTTCATGGCCTTCGCTGTCAATCGAATAAGACGCCTGATAAAAAGTGAAATCATTATGGCGCAATGGATTATTCATGGAAATAATGACATCGCGGTCAGCGCCGTTCGTTTCCACTTCAACCGAACTCTCGTAGCTTTTTGCGACTTCTGTTCCCGGATATTTTTCCATTCTAAAATCAACAAGCTTTACGGTAAAGGGGAGCGGAATTTTTTTTGTACGCAATTGAAGAAAATAATTTTGCGCTCCCACTTTAATTTGAGTCGGAGCGTCTTCCCCGCCGAAAAGAATAACCTGAATCTTTTGGCTGTTTTCCTGCGGCAACTCAAATAATATACCGGGAATATTTCTCGCGGGTTCTTTATCGGTTGCGGCAAGCACGATTGACTGAATCCCCGAGGCGTTTAAAATTGGACTATTCTCGGATGAATGACTTTTCATCGTGTAAGCTTTGGAGTTTGGATAATACGCCTTAACTTTAAGTTTAAAAGAACCAAAATCCAGAACTTGTCCGGGCGTTAAGTTTTTCGCGTCAAAAGCCGTTATATTTCGTTTTGTCCCAGTTTCTTTCCACGATGCGATTTCCCAGTGATCGTAAGAGGATGAAACGTTTGAGGCTTCGCCTTCCTTCAATGTCAAATGAGATTCCTGAGAACACAGAAACGTCACAAACGCGGCGACAAAAACCGTCAAAATCCCTAAATGCACAACAATATTTCCAAACCTCTTCCAGCTGTATTCCAAGCGAAAAATCGCCGCGCAAAGCAGATTGAGGAACATAACCCACATCACAAGCTGTCCGCCCGGAAAAGGAATGAATCCAAAGAGGAGAAAAGCAAAGGAAAAGAAAAATCTTTCCTGCGCAAGGTACAAACCATGCTGTACTTGGTCAATGGTGCCGAAAAACGTCAGGAAGAAAAGAAGCAAAAGACAGACTACGGTAAGTTTGACAGAGCAGAAGAATTGGACAACAGGATTTCTTGACAACATCTCGCGCATGTTATTCGCTTGCCTTCAAAGATTTACAAAGAGAGTGGAATTGTTCGCGATTTTTTAAAATGTTTTCTTTTTTGCCGGTCATTTTGACGAAAATCCTTGAATCGGAAAGCGACAAAATCGCTGCCGTCATTGAATCGGCCTGGGAATCATTTTGAAGGCTTGTAAAATCAATAACGGTCATGTCAAGGCCGCCATCGCTTTTTAGCTGTTCTTGTTTCGAAATAAAGGCTGACAGGTCATCATCCGAAACCGGCGCGAGATTAATTTGCCCCATCCAACGGCGGATATTTGATTCAAGGCCGCCTGCACCGCCTCCCAGCGAAACTATACTGCATTCAATAGGATGCGCAGAATCTGTATTAAGAAATGTCGCGAGACGCATCCCGCTCTTGGGCTGTTCCTGCCAACCCTGAGGCGTGCTCCATGCAACAGGGCTCTCTCGGCCGCCAGCCTTTTGCATATCCATCATCGGCATATTAGCCATGTTGGGTACGTTGGGCATGTTCGGCATATTGCGCATAAACGCATGCGGATCGTCTATGCTTGGTGCCGTTGGCGCCGAAATAACAACTTCTTCGTACTGGCGTTTTCCATCAGCGCGCTGGCACGAAACCGTGACAAGGCCAAGCCCGGCAAAAACAAGAAATTTCCAAAACATTTTTTGAGTTTTAAACATATGGAGTTGAATTGAAGCGTATCCTATCAGAAATAAAAATAAAAATCTATCCTTTAATTACTTTTTAAATTTTATTGAAGCACAAAATTTCTTAAAAATATCCCGATTGCGGATAAGAGCGTCCTTTTTACCTGTCATCTTCACAATTACGGTAAAATTTGCGGGCGCGATAGTTGCCGTAATCATCAAATCATCAGGAGGGTTTTGAAGGGAAAATTTAAGCCCTGTAAGGTCAACAAAGACAATCGGCGGTGCATTGGTAAATTCAGCATATTCTTGCTCGGAAATAAAATCATCCAAAAGCGGCTCAGGCATTCGCGGCAGATGCAACTCATTCATCCAGCTGTTGATGCTCGCGCGCAATCCCCCTGCCTCGCCTTCTTTAACAATGACATTACATTCAACGAGATTATTCTTATCCGAACTGACGAATGTCACCAAGCTTCCTTCTTTTGGCGAAATTTTCGTCCATTCTTTCGGCGTATCCCAGAAAAGAGGATGTTTTATGGCGGCTTGCGCGCTATTGAACGAAAAAATACACAAGAAAAAGAAAATATAGAAAGGGCTTCGTTTCATCATTTTTTTAACAAAACCTTCTCCAAACGTTCTAACCGCTCCGAAATCTGTTTTAAATATGTAATAACGATGGCGTGGGTATACTGCGCGTCGATGCCAACCGGTGAATCGGGAATGGCAATTCTGTCAACAATTTCCGCGTAATCATCCTTTGGAATGTAGAGTGGATCCTTTTTGCCCATACTTCCTCCTTTTAAAGTCTGCTTTTTTCGCTCGCACGTTTTGCGCTGGCAATGCAATCATTGAAAGCAACACCGTTTAGATAATTTGAAACAAGAAAAACACCGGAAAGTTTCGTTGTTTCGCTTTCAATTTTCTCTTTAAGCTGTAAATAGCCGGTATTGTACTGCGGAATACCTTTCGGCCAGGAAGAAAAAAACACGGCCCGCGGTTCGGCAACAGGCTTTACCATAAGATTAATTTCTTCCCGGGCAATGGCGATAATTTCATCTTTACTTTTTGTTGCAATCTCCTGATGTCTCATCCCGCCGACCATGACACGGATAAAAACGCTGTCCTGCGGCGCGCGGTTTGGAAAAACATTGCTGTCGAATAAAACGCCTAAAACTTTCTTTCGTTCTTTCGAGGGAATTAAATATCCGAATCCTTCCGGAAATTTCTTTAAATCTTTTTTTGCGAATCCAAAACCGACAACCGCAATCGGCGCATATTCAACCCCCAGCAAAGCGGCCGAAAGCTCCGCGTTTAAGTGTTCAAATATTTTTGCCGCGACAAATGCCGGAGTACAGCAATAAATTTCGTCGGCTGGAAAAGTTTTCTCGATAGTCCGTACGATAAATTGATTTTGATTTCTTTCAACATGCTGGACAGATTGCGACGTTTGAATAAAATTCCGATAGCGTTCGGCAAGGGTTTGAATAATTTGCGACATTCCATTTTGAAAGGACGTAAGCTCGCCTTTTGGCTCTGGACTTGTCCGCAGCTTTAACATGCCGCGGATAAGCGAACCAAAGGTTTGCTCAATTTCATGAATGCGCGGAAACGCGGCTTTTAAATTTAACCGTTTAGCGTCGCCGCCGTAAATGCCGCTCACCATCGCGTCTAAAAAAAGGTTTGAAAAATTTTCGCCCAAGCGCCGTTTCCCAAATTCGAAAACTGTTTCATCTTCATCTTTGCCTTTCGGAATAAACATCTCAAGCGGTACGCGAAGGCGGTCTTTTAACGACAACGCGTCAAATCCTAAAAAGGACACCGGGCTCGATGGAAGTTTGTGTAATTTATTTTGAACAGAAAGGTAACGAATCTTAGATTCGCTGACGGCCGTGCAAAGCGCTGACGTTAAATTTAATTCCTTGATAAAATTTAATGTTTCCGGTTTTGAGGAAAGAAAACCGTTTGCTCCTGCCTCAAATCGAAAACCATCTTTTGTAACGGTTTGGATTGTCCCGCCCAAGCGTTCACTTGCCTCAAGTAAAATAATCGAAACATCTTCGCGCAACGCGTATTTACCGCGTAAATAATGCAATGTGACAAGGCCGCTGATGCCGCCGCCGATGATAATGATGTTTTTCACTCGGATAACCTCACAATAATTCCTTTTTTTCTCGCCTGAAAAAACGCCCAGCGCAGAAGAAGAAATTCCGCTAAAAGATACGTCAAAGACAGCACAAAACCCTTAAGAAGCGGATGCGCCGCCTGCGGCACAAAACCAAAGCTCGCGCGAAAATATTCCAAAAAATAAGTCATCGGAATATATTCAGCCACGGTTCTAAAAAATGGCGGCAAGGTTTCAATCGGATAATAAATCCCGCACAGAAGCATAAACAAATACGCAAGCATCCACGCCGTGATTTCAGCCTTTTGTCCGAACATCAAAATTAAAATACTCACCATAATTCCAAGCAA
>CAZBRU010000054.1:0-2097 GCA_964494585.1 uncultured Planctomycetales bacterium | reverse complement strand
GTGATCGCGCCGGTCATAATAAAAGCAAACGCCGAGCTTTTGAGCTCAACGAATTTTCCCAAAAGCCCTATAGAGATCAACGTTACAACCGGCCAAAAAACTAATTCCATAAAAGTAAAAACATTTCGAATGGAAAAAATAAAATTGCGGTATGTAAACGCGAAACAGCGGTTGAGCCATGCGAGGCTAAGTTTAAAAATATTTTCTTTTCGAATTTTCACGTTTTCTGAATTACCAACGCTTATTTTTGGCCTTTCAACAATATCACCATCTGTTTTTCGCTGAGCCAAATCGATAAAGACTTCTTCAAGATCTTTTTTGCCCTGCCTTTGTTTAAGTTCGGCCGGTGACGCCAAGCGGATAATCTTGCCCTTTTTTATAAAAGCGACGCGCTGACACATCTCTTCCGCTTCTTTCATGTTATGCGTCGTAAAAAGAACGGTCACTTTAGATTTTTTTAAAATATTCATAATAATTTTACGTGTGCGAATCGCAACATCCGGGTCAAGCCCGACCGTCGGCTCATCTAAAAAAATCACCTTGGGGTCGTTAATTAAAACTTTTGCCAAAGAGAGACGCTGTTTTGTTCCGGAAGAAAGTTCTTCAAATCGCTGGTCCGCTGTTTTTTCCAAATCAAACATTTCAATCAAGCGGTCAATTCTTTGATTAAGCTCCTTCCCTGAAAATCCGTAAAGCCGTCCGTAAAATTTTAAATTCTCGCGGATAGTCAAGCTCCAGGGAAAATTGGGATAACCGGATGAAAGATTGAGAAGTTTTCGCAGGTGATAAAAATTCCGCGGAACAACCGGAATGCCAAGGATTTCAACTGTCCCCTGGTCGGGTAAAAGAAGCGTGGAGAGAATATTTAAAAATGTGGTTTTGCCGGCGCCGTTCGGCCCCAAAATACCTAAGATTTCACCGGAATAAATTTCAAGAGTAATGTTGTCGAGCGCTTGAATTTTCATGCCGCGCGTTTGCGAGGAAAAACTTTTGCGTAAATTTTGGACGCGGATTGAGATAGTCATTTATTATTTGAGGGGTTAGAGATTAGGGGTTAGGGTTTAGTGCCCTAAACGCTAAACCCTATACCCTATCCCCTGCTTTTCGAATTTTTTCTGCGATTTTGGCAAGTTCATCCTGCGGCACTGCCTTTGCATTTGCAAAATTTAAATCGCCGACACCGTTGATCGGAATGAGATGAATATGGACGTGCGGAACTTCAATGCCGGCGACCATGATGCCGATTTTTTTACATGGAACGGATTTTTGAATCATCTTCGCTACTTTTTTCGCGAAAATCATCAAGCCGCCCAAAAGTTCGTCCTCAACATCAAAAACATAATCAATCTCTTGTTTTGTGATCACAAGCATGTGACCGGGATTGATGGGCCGGATATCGAGAAACGCCAAATATTTTTCGTCTTCCATGATCTTGTGGCAGGGAATTTCGCCTTTGACGATTTTTGTAAAAAGTGTGGGCATAAGAACTTCTCCTGTTAAATTTCAATTCCTAAATGAATCAGCAGTGATTGAACAATGATGTTCATTTCACTTGGCGTAACTTTCCCTAAGAATTTTACAAGGCGACCTTTGTCAACCGTTCGGATTTGTTGCGTCCTCACCTTTGACTCTTTCATTAGACCTGCCGTTTTTGATGAAAGACGGGCTTCAAAGGGATAAACTTTCTCTCCGATATCACTAACAGGAAGAATTGTTACAGTCTGGGCATATTGATTGTTTGTATCATTGGAAATGACAACAGCGGGACGAGTCTTTTTTATTTCAGCCCCGACTGTCGGATCAAGAGCAACCAGCCAAACCTCTCCGCGAAATGGCGTATTCATAGCTTTACTCAATCTGGGACGCCGCATCCCACTCTTGATTAATGACCTTATCATCTTGAGCCGATTTTCGATACCCCTCAATGAGCAGCGACTCAAGTTTTCGCTTTTTATCGCGATTTAATTTCTCACGCAAGGCTTCAGCGATAAAACCGCTTTTGTTGCGCACATGGCGCAGTTCTTTGCCCAAATCATCAGGCATGGTAATGTTTAGCCTAACCATACGTATCGCCTCCTGTATAATTTATACACTATA
>CAZBRU010000053.1:0-7693 GCA_964494585.1 uncultured Planctomycetales bacterium | reverse complement strand
ACAACCGGCGAAGGTAAAACTCTCGTCGCCACATTAGCCGCGTATTTAAACGCGCTTCCCGGTTACGGCGTGCATATTGTAACCGTCAACGACTATTTGGCCAACCGCGACCGTGAATGGATGGGGCCGGTGTATGAATTTTTAGGGTTAACGGTCGGCGTTATTCAGCATGATATGGATCCGCGTGAGCGTCAAAAATCTTACGCCTGCGATATCACGTATGGAACTAATAACGAATTTGGGTTTGATTATCTGCGCGACAACATGGTGAATTTTAAAGAAGAAATGGCTCAGCACGGCCACGCCTTCGCGATTGTCGATGAGGTCGACAGCATTTTAATTGATGAGGCGAGAACGCCCTTGATTATTTCCGGCCCGGCGGAAGAATCGACGGATAAATATTACCGCGCCAATGATATTTCCAAGCAGCTCAAAGGGCGCCGCACCACGGAGGATGAAAACACCGACGCCAAACACAGAGGCGAAGATTTAGGAAAAGGTTTTGATTATATCGCCGATGAAAAAGCCAAATCAATTTCACTGACTGACCAGGGTGAAGAAAAAGCAGCGCGGCTTTTTGGGGTGTCAAGCCTGTATGATGAGGACACCATCGAATACCGTCACCATATTTTGCAATCGCTGCGGGCCAAAGAATTTTTCCGTATTGACGTGGATTATATGACGCGGGATGGAAAAGTGGTTATCGTGGATGAGTTTACCGGACGCATGATGCCGGGGCGAAGATGGTCGGACGGGCTGCATCAAGCGGTCGAAGCCAAGGAAGGCATCAAAATCGAACGCGAAAATCAGACGCTCGCGACGATTACTTTTCAGAATTATTTTCGCATGTATGACAAGCTTTCGGGTATGACCGGTACGGCCTATACGGAGGCTAATGAGTTTAAGCAGATTTACAAATTGGACTGCGTTGCGGTTCCAACCAACTGTATTTTGATTCGTAAAAATTACGCGGACGCGATTTACAAAAGCGCGCGCGAAAAATTTAACGCGGCCGTTGAAGAAATCGCAGGGCTTAACATAAAAGGCCAGCCGGTTTTGGTCGGTACGATTTCGATTGAAAAGTCCGAACTTCTTTCGAGTATGCTAAAACGCAAAGGAATTTCTCATCAGGTTTTAAACGCGAAATATCACGACCTTGAAGCGCACATCGTCGCGCAGGCCGGGCGTTTTAAAGCGGTTACGATCGCGACCAATATGGCCGGCCGCGGCACAGATATTGTTTTAGGCGGAAACCCCGAATATTTAGCGCGCAGTTTAAGCGAGCAAAATAAAAAAGACGAAAAAGGCCAAGTCGAAAGTGAAGCTCTTTATAAAAAATTTCTTGAACAATTTAAAACGCAGTGCAAAGAAGAGCACGAAAAAGTTGTGGCCGCGGGCGGACTTCATGTGCTTGGTACGGAACGCCACGAATCCCGCCGTATCGATAATCAGCTGCGCGGCCGTTCCGGCCGTCAGGGTGACCCCGGCTCATCGAGATTTTATGTTTCTTTAGAAGATGATTTGATGCGGCTTTTTGGTTCTGACCGCATTATCGGCATTATGGATAAATTAGGAATGGAAGAAGGCCAGGTGATTGAGCACGCCTTAGTTTCTCGTGCCATCGAAGGTGCTCAAAAGCGCGTGGAGGGGCACAATTTCGAAATTCGAAAACACTTGCTTGAATACGATAACATCATGAATAAACAGCGCGAAATCATTTACAGTATGCGCCGCGCTATTTTAGAAGGCGAAGACACCAAGGAAAGAATCAAAGAGTCCATCGCCGACGCGGGCCATTTCTTGGTTGAACAATACTTCACGACGGAAGGAGCAGAGGGCGCTCAGGATGTTGATGGCTTAGGCTTAGCTTTAAAAGAAAAATTTGATTATATTTTTAAAAAAGAAAATTTAGATAACTTCAATAAAGATCAAATCAAAACCGCGGTTATCGACGGACTTTTGGCACACTTTGAAGAAAAAGAGCAGTCGATTACGGCACAGCATATGCGCGCTTTGGAAAGGATGTTTCTTTTAAACACGATTGATTCGAAATGGAAAGATCATCTTTACGCGATGGATCAAATCAAGGAAGGCATCGGCCTGCGCGCGTACGGCCAGCGTGATCCCTTAGTTGAATACCAGAGGGAAGCGTTTGCCATGTTTGAGGCCATGTACGAATCGATTAATCATGAGGTTGCTGAAATCATTTTAAAGATTCAACCCACCAAAGCTGTTTCGAGCGAACGGCCCAAAGGCGTCTTTAGTTCTTTAAAGCAAGAATTTGTTCATAACGAATTTTCAGGCCTAAGCGACCGCGCCGCGCAAAAAGCTGTCGAAGAGAATATACCCGGTGAAGGTGCAGCCCGGCCCGCGGCTTCTCCTCAACCTCAACGCCACACAGGCCCCAAAGTCGGACGTAACGACCCTTGTCCGTGCGGCAGCGGAAAAAAATATAAAAAATGCTGCGGAAAATAACCCTCTGTCTTGTTTCGGTTCCTCTCCTTATCCTTTCTTTTCCTAAAACGGATTTCTGGATTTTAGCCTGGATTGCGTTGATTCCATTTTTTATGGCCGTAGATAACGAGCGTCCGCGTGCTTCTTTTGGAATCGGATATGGAACGGGGTTTCTTTTCTTTTTAGGAATGTTTTTTTGGCTTAGGTATGTGACGTATTTAGGAATGTTTTTGATGGTCGCGTATTTTGCTTTGTACTTTGCCGTTTTTGCTTATGTGTACGCGCTTTGGCAAAAAGAAAAGTTTTTAAATCGGCTATTTTTTCTTTCCTCGGCATGGGTCGCGCTCGAATATATACGCGGACACCTTTTAAGCGGCTTAAATTGGGTTAGCCTCGCGCATTCGCAGTATAAAAATCTCATTTTTCTTCAATCCGCCGACATTACAGGCGCGGCAGGGCTTTCTTTTTTGATTGTCATGGTCAATTTATTTTTAAAAGAAATATTTTTGGACACAAAAGGAAAAATCAATTTCGACCGCCCCGAAAGAAATTTAAGCGTTGGAATCGTCGGTGTCGTTTTAATATTAACATTCGCGCACGGCGTCTATCATCTTCAAAAGCATAATGGAACCGCTAAGATAAAAATCGCGGTTATTCAGCCCAATATTCCACTTTCGATACACTGGGATTTATCAAGGCGCGCGGAAATCGTTGACAAACATATCAACCTTACTTCCCAGGCATTATCCGATGGGCCCGGCTTGATTGTCTGGTCGGAAACGGCCTTTCCGGGATTAGTCGATGACGCGCCGCAGTTATTCGAAAAAATAAAGCATTTTGCAGGGCAGATTCAAATTCCCATTTTGATGGGTGTCATAACGACAGACGGATTGCGTTATTTTAATTCTGCTGTTTTAATTTCGAAGGACGGCACGGTTACCAAACAGTACGACAAATTACATTTGGTTCCTTTCGGGGAATACATTCCTTTTCGTAAAACGTTTCCTCTTTTAGAAAAGATTGTGCCCATCGATGATTTTACGGCAGGAAGCGAATACACGCTTTTTTCTATTCAAAAATATCATGTGGCAGCGTTGATTTGTTTTGAGGATACTATTCCTGAGCTCGCGCGTCATTTTACTCGGCGGGGCGCGGACCTTCTTATCAATATCACCAATGATGCTTGGTTCGGCGACACCAAGGCGCCTTTCCTGCATTTGGCTAATAGCGTGTTTCGTGCCGTTGAAAACAGGCGCGCGCTCGTGCGCTCCGCCAACACAGGAGTAAGCGCCTTTGTTGATACTCATGGGCGCATCATTGATAGCGTGAAAACTGCGGAAGGTAAAAAGGTTGACATAGAGGGAGTCAGTGTTGCCGAGGTTGCTTTCAATACAGAGCAAACCTTCTACTCAAAATTTGGAGATGTTTTTACATATTTATGTTTTGGCTGTATACTATGGGGAATTGGAAATCGTGTATTTAAAGGGAGGGTGAAGTATGGCACATAAAAAAATATTAGTTATTGACGACGAACCCGGTCTTTTAAAAGTCCTGCAGGTCAATTTAGCTTCTCATGGGTTTACTGTTTTCACCGCGGAAACGGGTGAGCAGGGCCTTGAACTTATCAGAAACAATCCTCCGGATTTGGTGCTTTTAGATGTTATTCTCCCCGGGATTAAAGGCCGGGAGGTTTGTAAATGCATCAAAGAAGACCCGAAGACAAAAGGTATCCCCGTTGTTTTTTTGACCGCCAAGGATTCTCCCGATGATATCGCGGCTGAATTAAAGCTGGGTGCCATCGCGCATTTAACCAAGCCTATCGATTTTCAAAGACTTCTTTCGGAACTACGCAAAATTTTAGACTGACACGTTTAGATGAGTTTCTCCGAAAATATAAAAAATTTTAAAAGAGATTTTGCCCGTAACGCTCTTTACGCGGTATCGTGGATTCTAACGCGCTTGCCCTATAACGCGGCCCGCCTTTTTACGCATTTTTTCATCGCGATTGGCTTTCGCTGTGTCATTCGCCAGCGGCGCCTCGCGGAAGAAAGTTTGCAGATCGCTTTTAAAAAAGAGAAGAGCCCAAGTGAAATCCGCAGAATCACGCGCCAATGTTTCGAAAATTTAGGCCAGGGCATGATAGAACTGATTTATGCCATGGCCCATCCTTCTTTGATTAAAGAAAAAGTTTCGTTTGAAGGCAAAGAAAAGTTAGACAGCGCCTTAGCGCAAGGCCGCGGTGTGATTGCGGTCAGCGCCCACTTTGGTAATTTTCCTTTGATGCTGCTTTGCCTGGCCCAAGCGGGATACAAAACCAACGCCATTATCCGCCCGGCGAGAGATAAAAAAATTGAAGAATACTTTTTACAGCAACGCAGCAAGTCAGGGCTAAATACCATTTACAGCCATCCGCGCAAAGAATGCGTTGAGGCCTCCGTAAGAGCTTTGCGTAACAATGAGCTTCTTTGTGTTCTCTTAGACCAGAATTTTGGCAGCGTGGGCGGTGTGTATGTGGATTTTTTCGGGCACAAGGCCGCGACAGCAACCGGGCCCGTTATTTTCGCGATGCGCACCAAGGCCGTGATTTTGCCGATGTTTATCGTGCGCGAAAAAGATGATCATCATAAAATTATCATTGATGAACCTTTAAGCCTTGAAGAAAAAACGGATGACAAGGAAACCATTTTATTTAATATTTCTCGTATCACGCAGGTGATTGAACGTTATATTCGCGCGTATCCGCAGGAATGGGGCTGGATGCACCGGCGTTGGAAGAGCCGTCCCAAGGGAGAGCAGGAAATGCAGGAGGTTCAATGATAAAAAGGATTTCTTTATTTGTTTTGGGGCTCGCCCTGGTAACGACAGGAATCGCGCTTGTGCTTGTGTTTTGGCCGGATGTGATTATAGTCTTTAAGGGTGCGGGTGGAATGCTTTTAGCTTTAATTGGATTAATTGTTCTTGTGATGGCCGGAGGTTAAAATGTTACAGAGATTAAAACGTTATTTTATATACGGACTGACCATCTTTTTACCGGTCCTCATCACTGTCTATGTGATTGTACTTGTTTTTAATTTTACCGATGGAGTTCTTGGAAATCTTATCAAACCCATTTTTATTGCCATCTTTGGTTTTTATTTCCGAGGTTTAAGCATTGTCATTTCGGCTGTTTTGATTCTTGTGATTGGGTTTCTTGTGACTCACTTCTTCGGAAAAAATCTTTATCCTTTTGCGGAGCGGCTTCTCCTCAAGCTTCCGTTTTTTAAACAGGTCTATCCTCCGGCTAAGGAGATGGCCTCCTTTCTTTTTTCGCGGGAAAAACCTGCCCTCAAACAGGTTGTGATTGTGGAATATCCTTCGAAAGGAATATACTCAATCGGATTCCTGATGAATGATGCCCCTAAAGCCGTTTGTGAACAATTAAAGAGAGAGGTATGCAGCGTGTTGCTTCCGAGCTCTCCTAGTCCTTTTTCGGGATTCGTCGCGTTTTTTCCGCGCGAAGATATTATTTTCACGGACATCTCGGTTGAGGGCACTATCAAATTCCTTGTCTCGGACGGCATGGTTAATCCCATATAATTTCCTGCCGCTCAATCTTTATGAAATCACTTTTAAAGCTGGTTATCTTTGATTTAGACGGAACGCTTGCCAATGCCTATCCGGCCATTGAGGAGAGCGTGAATTTTACACTGCAAAAATTAAGACACCCGAAAGAAAATTCTTATATTATTAAACGTGCCGTCGGGTGGGGAGATAAAAATCTTCTTCTCTCGTTTGTTTCTGAAAGTGAAATCGACAAGGCCCTCACGATTTACCGGCGCCATCATAAGAGCGCTTTACGGCGTAAAAGTTATTTCCTTCCCTTTGCCAAGCAGCTTCTTATATTTCTTAAACGTAAAAAATTCAAATTGGCGCTGGCAAGTAACCGTCCGACACAATTTACCCACATTATTTTGAATCATCTTAAAATTAAAAAACTTTTTAGCTCTGTTCTATGCGCGGATAAAGTTAAAAGAGGAAAGCCGCACCCGGACATTCTTCTCTCTATTTTAGAAAGGCTTTCATTGAAGTCAAGTGAAGCCCTTTATGTCGGCGATATGACGCTCGATGTCTTAGCGGGAAAACGCGCCAAAATCAAAACTATTGCTGTGCTCGGCGGTTCGAGCACGCGCAAAGAATTGACGGCCTTAAAACCCCACAAGATTGTAAGCGATTTATCTTTAGTTTCAAAAATCGTTAAAAATATGTGCTAAATGGTTTGACGAAAAGCGGCTTGTTCGCTATTCTGATTTAAGTAACCGTAGTGTGGTTACTTAAATCATCCTGAGGAACAACGTGACGAAGGATCTATTTAGATGCCTCGCCCTTCGGGCTTCGGCACGAGTCCTCAGGAAAGGTCAACCTAGAATTAACCTGAGGACTCGGGAGGTCTTAACATGAGTAAAAAGAAACGTAAGGGAAAACTTAAATGGCGTTCAAAGAAAGCTCAGCACGGCAAGGCCCCTGTTAAGGGACATTAGTTTAAAACTATGAAACCTTTTTTTTCACTTCGTAAAGTTAGCGTTGCTTTGCTTTTTGTTTTAGGCTTAGCAGCGCCTCTTTTTGCAGGAGAGGCGGATTTAATTATCCCCGATCTTTCCTCTGTCCGCGTTTTAGGCACCGATGGGCGCAGCCTCCTTTTAGGCGGAATGCTGGTGTGCTGCCTTGGCTTCTTCTTCGGCATAACCCAGTTTATTAAAATCAAAAATCTTCCCGTTCATAAGTCGATGAAAGATATCTCAGAACTCATTTATGAAACCTGCAAGACGTATCTTTTGACTCAAGGAAAATTTATTTTGATTCTGGAAATCCTCGTCGGGATTATTATCGCGCTCTATTTTTGGTGGCTTCGGCATTTTGGACTTGGAAAAGTCGGGCTTATTCTTGCATGCAGTTTGATTGGTATTGCCGGAAGTTATTTTGTGGCGTGGTTTGGCATGAGAATCAACACCATGGCTAATTCGCGCTCGGCCTTCGCCAGTTTAAGAGGAAAGCCTTTTCTTGTGTATGCTATTCCTATTCAAGCGGGAATGAGCATCGGTATGCTTTTAATCAGTATCGAACTTTTTGTGATGCTCTCCATCCTTCTTTTTATTAATCCGCAATCCGCGGGCGCTTGTTTTATCGGATTTGCCATCGGTGAATCCCTGGGTGCTTCTGTTTTAAGAATCGCGGGCGGTATTTTTACCAAAATCGCGGATAA
>CAZBRU010000052.1:0-7809 GCA_964494585.1 uncultured Planctomycetales bacterium | reverse complement strand
CCAAAACCACAAGCGGCGTATTTGTTTTTTTATAAAGAAGCGACGCGTCATAAAGAGGCATTTTTTTATTCTCCTCCGACGTTCCCTGATGTTTTTCAGAGGAAGTCGGAGTCCCGACCGAGTACGGAGTACGAGCGTCGGGAGGAAAATAATTCGTCCACCACCCTTCGGCATCAGGTGTTAGAAAATTTCGCAGTCTGATATTCGCAAATGTGCCGCGTACCATGACGCGGTCATTTCCACGACGAGCGCCGTAACTGTTGAAATCCTGTTTTTGAACTCCTTGTTCCAATAAATATTTTCCCGCCGGACTGTCCGCGGCGATCGCGCCGGCCGGTGAAATGTGATCGGTTGTCACAGAATCCCCAACTGAAACCAAAACCCGCGCGCCCTTGATCTCGGAGATACTTTCCGGCTTTTCTTTTAAATCCACAAAAAATGGCGGCTCTTGAATATACGTGCTGTCATTTTTCCAATCAAAAAGGTCGGACTTAGTTTCTTTAATTTTGCTCCAGTTTTCATCTCCCTTTGAAACATTTTTGTACGACTCGCGGAATTTTTTTGCCGTCACAAATTTCGCGACAATTTTATCGATTTCTTTTTGCTTGGGCCAAATATCTTTCAAAAATACATCGTTGCCGTTTTTATTTTTCCCAAGCGGTTCTTTGGTTAAATCAATATTGACCGTCCCCGCAAGCGCGTACGCCACAACCAAAGGAGGACTCGCTAAGAAACTTGCTTTTGTTAAAGGATTGATACGTCCTTCGAAATTGCGGTTGCCGCTAAGGACACTTGCGGCGATAAGATTTTTTTCTGAAATTGCTTTCGCGACATTGTCCGGCAACGGGCCGCTATTTCCGATACACGTCGTGCAGCCGTAACCGACGAGATTAAATCCAAGCTTGTCTAAATATTGCGTGAGATCCGCGTCCTTTAAATATTCGGTCACGGCGCGCGAGCCGGGCGCGAGGCTGGTTTTGATATATTTTTTTACGGAAAGTCCCTGCTCAACGGCATTTTTCGCGAGAAGCCCGGCACCGATTAAAACTGACGGATTTGAGGTATTTGTGCAGCTTGTGATCGCGGCAATCGCGACTGAGCCGTGCGTGATGGTTTCCGTTTTTCCATTTACCCTGTTAGAAAATTCTTTTCTAACAGGGTTTAAAACCGGCGCTGTGTCATTTAAATGTTCTTTGGCGACGCCAAAACCTTTTTTCTCAACCGAAGCTTCCAAAAGCGCATGAAAAGTTTCTTTCAATTCTGTAATCGGAACTTTATCCTGCGGGCGTTTTGGGCCGGCGACAACGGGAACAACTTTTGTCAAATCAAGCTCAAGTGTTTCGGTAAATTGCGGCGCGGGCGTTTTTGAGGTCAAAAACATGTCCTGCTCTTTCATGTAGCGCTCGACCAAATCAACTTCTTCATCCGTGCGGCCGGTGAGTCTCATATAATTCAAAGCTTCATCGTCGATTGGAAAGAAACCAATTGTGGCGCCGTATTCGGGAGACATATTTGAAATCGTGGCGCGGTCCGGAAGACTTAAATTTAAAACGCCTTCACCAAAAAATTCAACGAATTTTCCAACGACGCCTTTTGCGCGTAAAATATTTGTGACGGTCAAAACCAGATCCGTCGCCGTCACGCCTTCATTCAACTGTCCGGTTAATTTAAATCCGATCACTTCCGGCATGAGCATATAAATCGGCTCGCCCAGCATAACGGCTTCGGCTTCAATTCCGCCGACTCCCCAGCCCACAATTCCTAAACCATTAATCATCGTCGTGTGACTGTCAGTTCCGACTAAACTGTCTGGAAACGCGATAATTTCTTTTCCAATATTTTTTGTCAAAACCCCTTTGGCCAAATATTCCAAATTGACTTGATGCACAATACCGGTTGCCGGCGGCACGACGCGGAAATTTTTAAAAGCCTTTTGTCCCCATTTTAAAAATTCGTAGCGTTCAAAATTCCGCTCAAATTCTTTTTTGGTGTTAATACCAAGCGCGTCTTTGCTCGCGAAGGCATCGACTTGAATGGAATGATCAATGACGAGATCGCATTGAACGAGCGGATTGATTTTATTAAAATCTCCTCCCATGCGTTTCATGGCCGAGCGCATCGCGGCCAAATCGACAACGCACGGCACGCCCGTAAAATCCTGCAAAATGACGCGCCCGGGTTTGAAAGCAATCTCAACGAGCTCTTTGTTGGTTGGCGACCAATTTGAAAGCCGTTCAATATCTTTCCACGTGACTTGATAATTATCGAAATTGCGAAGCGCGCTTTCTAAAAGGACTTTAATCGAAACAGGGAGGCGCGAAATATCTTTTTTAAGAATCTGCGCAAGCTTGGAAAGTTGAAAAATTGTCCGCTTGCCGGATTTTGTTTGAATGATTTTCTGTGTTTCTTTGGAGTTAAACGCGCTTGTCATAGTATGTTCATTATACTAATCGTTGCCGCTCTTTCAAGCTTATAATCGTTAAAAATACCCTTGCATTTCCGTCGAAATATACTAATATTAGTTCATAGTAAACGCATATGAAAGTCCTCATTTTAAATCCATCTTTCGGCGACAATTTTGTCCGCGTCGCACGCTGGGCCGCCAAATCCCGCGGGCGCGTTCAACGCCACCCTGAATTTTTACTTATAGCGTCACAAGTTCTTCTCGATGCCGGCCATGACGTGAATTTTGTGGAAGCCGCCGCGCGAAACATGACGCCGGAAGAATCTTTTCAAATCGCCAAAGATTTCAAGCCTGACCTTCTTGTGATTCACGCAACCACTCCTTCGATTTATTCCGACATAGAACAAGCAAAAATTATAAAAGATTCAACCCACTGCAAAGTCGCCTTCGTCGGACAGCATGTCACGGCAGAACCGGATAACACATTTGAAATCGGCCGCGGTGTCGTTGATTACGTTCTTCGACGGGAATACGATTACAGTTTGCGCGATTTAGCCAACGGAAAAAGTCCGGAAAGTGTTTTAGGAATTTCCTGGTGGAATGGCGAAAAAGCTATTCATACTGGCGAGCCGGAAACAATCAATGTGAATGAACTTCCCTATCCTGCCTGGCAGCTCATCCAGCCCGAATGGTATCCCGACGGCGGAAAAAAATTTCCATTTTTAACTTTAATCACAGGCCGCGGCTGCAATAATGCCTGCACGTTTTGCCGCGACCCACAGCTCATGTACGGCTACAAACTTCGTAACCGCACGGCAAACCAAGTTGTCGATGAAATGGAATTTGATTTAAAAACTCATCCTCAAATCCGCGAAATCATGTTTGAAACCGATACGTTCGCCGCGGACAAGCCTCACGTGATTGAAGTCTGCAATGAAATCATGAAGCGCGGAATTAACAAAAGGATTACATGGTCCTGCAATATGCGCGTCAACACCGACCTTGAATTGCTTCCTCTTATGCGCAAAGCCGGCTGCCGCATGCTCATGACGGGATTTGAATTTGGAACAGATGAAGGCCTTCGCGCTGTTCGAAAAGGCGGCGTGAGCGTCGAAATGGCTGACCGTTATGCCAATCGTGCTCATCAACTTGGATTTACTGTTCACGGCTGTTTTATGATCGGCGCTCCGGGAGAAACAAAAGACAGCGCGCGAGCCACAATCGATTTTGCAAAATCACTTCCCTTAGATACTGTTCAAATCACCGGCGTCGCGTCCTATCCTGGAACAACTCTTTATAAGTGGGCAAAAGAAAATAACTACCTTTTAGCAAAGGATTGGAAAGACTGGCTTACCCCGCAACACGAACAACGCACTCTTTTAAATTATCCGCAATTATCAAGCAAAGAAATCGATGAATATATTGATACTGGTTTAAAGGAATTTTATCTTCGCCCAAAACAAATGTGGCAGATGTTGATTACAATTCGTTCTGTCGGCGACTTGCTTCGTAAAATTCACGGCTTTAAAGCATTTTCGGATTATTTTTTTAAAAAACTTACGGGCCAGCTTAAGAAGCCTGCGGCCCAAGTGCAGTATGTCAACCGCATGACAGAGCACGACACGGTGTCGTTATGATTTTTGGATACACGATTGACAAAGTTTTTAAAGATTGTTAACATAAAGTCATTATTTAAACAGTATATTTTTTAAAGGAGGATTATATGTCGCACATTGTGACAGAACCTTGCATCAAATGCCGATATACAGACTGTGTAACTGTCTGCCCCGTCGACTGCTTTCATGAAGACGCGGAAATGCTCGTGATTGATCCCGATGTCTGTATTGATTGCGGCGCCTGCGTTCCCGAATGCCCTGTCCAAGCCATATTCCCCTTAGAAGATGTTCCTGAAAAATGGAAGAGCTATACGGACTTAAATAAAACTAAGGCGGCCGGCCTGCCGGTGATTAATCAAAAGAAAACGCCCTTAGGGCCTCCTATCGAAAAGAAATAATCCAGTTACAAATTATCAAGGACAAGTTTTATGGCCGGCGGTTTTGATTTATACAAGGTCATTCCTGAACTGCCCGATAAAATTACGGCTAAAAAGAAAAAGCCAAAGATTATCGCGGTCGTTGATGAAGCAAATTGCACGGGATGCCAGGTCTGCGTTCCGTACTGCCCCGTGGATTGCATTGAACCTGTCAGCCGCGAAAAATACAACATTCCCATCCCGCCCGTTCAAATTCGATTCAATGAATGTATCGGATGTCAAATCTGTGCGCGCGTGTGCACAAAATTAACCTGGGACGCGATTCGCATGGTGCCGACACCGGACGTGGAAAAGCAGTTTGGATTAACCGTAACGGAAGCTTTTATTAAGGCTTAAACTATGTGGTTTTTCATGTATACATGTTACATCTTCAGTCTTTTAAGCCTTGCTTTGCTTTCTTTGACAGGGCTGCAGGGATATTTTGGCTTTTACATCATGAACGCCAATCATCCCACCTTCGCTCTTCTTGCGACCATGATTTATCTTTTTACCGAAACCTTAATTATCTTTTTCTTTGTCGGAACGGGCGTGAGCATTAAAGAATACACGCACGATAAAAACCTCTGTCCCATTTACCGTCAAGAATCGAACGCTATAAAGCGAAAAGTTTATCCCCCGATGCTTCTTAATATGCTACTTGTTATGACCTTGTTTATCAGCGGCGGTGCCGTTGATACGCACCGTTTTAGCCCTAACATGCATGGAATTTTATTTTTAGTTTGCCTGCTGCATTTTCTTTATGTCATCGTTGTTCAGCATAATTCTTTTAAAGAAAATACAGAACTCATTTTAAAGATGTCCGGAGTCGAAGCTTAAGAAGTGATGTACTACCTAGCTAAACTCGCGGAAGCTTCTGGATTGACGGTTATTGTGATCGGATTTATAAAATCTTACCCAGGCTTACTTAACCCAAAAGTTTTTATGGCGGGGATTGTACTTTTTGGATTTGGCTGGATTGTCGAATTCTTTTTACTGCGAAAACGCTGATGCGCACCATTCTAAAATTTGACGTCGGTGCTTCGGGATTCAAAAAAGCAATTTATGTTTTGGTTTTTACGGCAACCATACTGCTATTGACGGGATTTTATTTTTTATTTTGTGTTTACAAACCATCGGTTAATTTTTAAATTTAGAGAAATTTATGGAAAAACTTATCGATAGATTTCGAAGGCGCTGGGGGGTCCAAAACATTTGGGATATCGCGCTTATTTTCGCGTCATTTTCGCTCGCCGGAATGACGGCCGCGATGGTTGGCCGCCCAATCATCAATCATTGTTTATATATCATGGGTGAACGAAGCCTTTGGGCGCGCATACCTCTCTATTTTGTTTTTGACGTTCCACTTTATCAGTTCTTTTTGCTTTTCTGGGGAGCGCTCCTAGGGCAGTTTAAGTTTTTCTGGGAAAGAGAAAAGATGATCGGCCGATGGCTGGCGAAAAGATTTCAAAAACTATTTTGGTTTAAAGACGTAAAGCAAGAGATAAATTAAAACCCCCGTTACCGAAACATACATCCACGCCCAAATCAGCCATTTCGTAATCCTCGTATGCTTCACAAAGTTTCCTTTAAGGGCGTGAACAACCGCCATAAGGCAAAACGGTAAAATTCCGACCGCAAGCGGTGTGTGCGTGAGCAAAATCGAAAAGTAAATCACGCGAAGAATTCCCTGCCCCTGGTAGTGGGTCACACCGTGAATCAAAATATGGTATGTAATGTAAGAAACAAGAAAAGCGCTTGATGCCAAAAGCGCGCCGACCATCATTTTATAATGCAAATCTCGATTTTTAGCTTTAATCGCTCTCCAGCCTAAGATAAGAAAAATAAAAGCCAAGGCATTGAGCGTTGCGTTAAGCTTTGGAAAAAAATCGATCACCTTACCCGCCCTTCATCAACATTCGAATATCATTCATAAGTTTTTTAACATCTTCTTTGATTGTGCCGTTGTAATAGCCGTGAATCTTTCCCTCAAAATCAAGCAAAACAAAATAGCCGCTATGAAAAACCGGCTGGTCAACGGAACCGACTTTGAAATCCTGCACGGCAAGCCGTTCAATGGTTTTGGCTTGGCCCGTTAAGAAATGCCATTGTGTTGTGTCAATGTCAAATTTTTGGGCGTATTTTTTAAAAACTTCAGGAGAATCGTACTCGGGGTTCACGGAAATAGAACAGAATTGAACATTCGGATCATTTTTAAATTCAACGTATACGCCTTTTAAATTTGCCGTCATGGTTGGGCATATCCCGCCGCATGTTGTAAAAATAAAATCGACAACCGAAATTTTTCCAAGGAGGTTTTTTCTGGTAAATTCTTTTGCGTTAGAATCATAAAGTAAGAAGTTTGAAATTTCACCTGTTTGTGGCAACGCCTTTTTAATACGGGCCAATTCCCGCGAGCCAAATAAAAAACAACTTATCGTCATAAGCGTAAAAAGGCCGCCTGCGACAAGAAAGGTTGGATTTTTTTTCATCTTCAAAACGTAACGTCGATAACAATAAGGAGCAAAAGAAGCGGGAGGTAAATCACGGAGGCGCCAAAAAGATTTTTCGCGCTGATTGTCGTACGCGAAATGAAAACATGAACAGCGCAAAATAAAAAAAGGCAGCTTAAAAGAGCCGCGCCAAAAAAGTAAAGCCGCCCCGATATACCCATGAGCGCCGGTAAAAGCGCAATCGGAATGAGAATGACGCTAAAAATAATAATCTGCCAAAACGTGCTTTTCCCGTCTGGCTCAACAACCGGGAGCATTTTAAATCCGCCGCGTTTATAATCTTCTTTAAACATCCAGGCAATCGCGTAAAAATGCGGATGCTGCCAGACGAATAAAATTAAAAATAGAGCCCACGCGCCTGGGTCAAGATGATTGGCCGCCGCCGCCCACCCGCCCATAGGCGGAAGCGCGCCGGGAATCGCCCCAATGGATGTATTTAACCAACTCATTTTTTTAAGCGGCGTATAGACAATCACGTATAAAAATGCCGTTAAAAGGCTTAAAAAAGCCGTCAAAAGATTCACAGTTTGATATAAAAATGAAACACCAAAAAGCATCAAAATGATTCCAAAAATCATGGCATCCGAGGGAGCAATAATTCCTGCGGGAAGAGGGCGGTTTTTTGTACGCAGCATCAATTTATCGGCATCACGTTCTAAATAGTGATTCAACGCGCTTGCGCCGGCACAAACAGCTGCGGTTCCAATGAGAAGGCAAATTAACGCAGAGACAGAGTGAATTCCCTTCCCGCCTAAAAAATATCCCATACTGGTTGTCATCAAGACAAGGGACGTGATCCTCAGTTTTGTTAATTCAAGATATGCTTTTATGGGAAATTGACTTTTCATTTTAAGTTAACCGGG
>CAZBRU010000051.1:1778-8056 GCA_964494585.1 uncultured Planctomycetales bacterium | reverse complement strand
TAATTCCGCCTTTATTATTGACGATATAACGCACCGCGGAATAATCCCACAACCGTTCTTCCCGGGGCGCGTCGCCAGAATAAATCATGATCGCGTCGTCCGCGTAGCCAAAACTGCTGATAAACTTCGAAAAACGCTTAGGCATATACCCTAACGTTCCCGTGTAACTTGGGATACCAAAAACAATATTCGTATTTTTCCCCAGCCCTAATTTATTTAAAAAATCACAGCGGTAATCCGTTAAATCCATTTTGCCGCGCAAGTCACCCCGCATATTCTGATAAAAGAAATGCTGTTTTAAGAAAGTTCTGCGATCGGGATGCGGGGCGACAATATTATTAAACCGTATATTGAAGGCCGCGAGATCACAGATGGCAAGGAAAATCCACAGCGCCATCAGCACATGCCGATTAAATTTTTTTACTTTGTATAGCATGAGCGTTATAACGGCAATGCCTGCCATTAAAAGAAAACCAGCTTCGTCCCACATCAAGCCAAGGAAAAAATCTTTTTTAAACACCGGAAGGTTCAAAAAATAAAGAAAGCATGGAGAGCTCATCAAAAAAATAGCAGCGACAACACCAATCATAACTACGCCGTATGGAAGCAGGCCGCTCCGTTTTAAATTGATATCGCGCCCTTTTGTAAAGTCAGCGTAAAGATAAAGCGCGGTTAAAATAACCGCCATAGAAAACATAAATGGCAGTATGAGGCCGAGCCCCGGCAATTCTTTTCCCGCCGCAGGCCTAACCAAAAACACCGTGGTACTCCAAAAGACTAGAATCCAGCAGAGGCCCAAAAAGGCAAACCGTGCGGCACACAGTAAAATCTGACGGCTCTTGAAAGAAGGTTTTAACACGATAAGCAGAAATATCCACGCCATCGATAAAATCAAAATAGTTCGGCTAAATATGGTCCATGAAGGAAAAAGATACGTGAGCACAACCAGAACTAAACTCTGTACAAAACCAAGAAAGATTAAAAACCATCGCGCGTTTCGCTTTAAAGAAACTTTATTTTCTAAAAGATATTTTCCGGTGTATCCCGCCAACATGCATAATCCCATCGGTAAAAGAATGATGAGGTAGATGTGATGATTTAAGGGAAAAAGTAAAATGCTAAAGAGGCCCCATAAGGGCTGCCACAAAAGCCCTATCGCGAGGCAAATCCATGTGTAAATTTTCCAAAATCTATACGCGTCATCTTTGACCCTGACAAACAGGCTTGCCACTAAAAGCAAAGCCGCTAAAACACCGAAATAAACGAAGAACGTATTGTGCGTATTAGCGGCAATGACCGCATTGTCATAAATAAAGTTTAAATTCGGTGATTTTATAATATCAAAGGTGTGGTCCCCCCCTATTTCAGGCACAAAAAGACGGGACAGCATAAAGAAGCGGTCATGAATCGTAAAATAATTTTGGACCACGCGGTTGCTGTCAAGAATTCCCCAGGCACAGGGTAAAATCCGAATAGCGCTTATCATAAATCCCGTAATCGCGCTTGCCGTGCACAAGAAAAATAAGCGCAGCTTGATTATCTTTTCTTCTTTTAGGCTAATAAACCGGTAAACCGAAACAACCGAAAGGCCGATCAGGGCATAGAAAACAAAGGCTACGTTCGCGGATGTCAAAATCAGAATCACCGAAATCGTCAAAAAAATATAATTTAAAAAAGCTTTCCTGCCCGGCATGGACCACAAAAGATAAAGATAAAGCGTCATAGCAAAGAAAAGCGAGGTCGCCGGAAAAACCGTAAAGGTAAAAATGAGAAGCGAACACATCTGATAAATAATCGAACAAAACAACGCCCATGAACGCGACTTTAATTCATACCAAAAAAATCCATAAGCGCACAAGCCTATCAAAAAAACTTCTATAAACATTCGCAGTGTCAGCCAGACAAAGACAGACTGGTCGGACGAAAGAAAAATAGGCCAGTTTAAGGGATAATAAATCATATTCCAATGACTGGAAAAAAACGGCACGCCGTTATGGTTATAGGGATTCCACAGCCCTAACGAACTGCCGTGAAGAATATTGGCAAAATTATGTTTTGAAAGCAGGAAAAACGGCAGGATTTCTCCGTAATTGTCCGTGCTTGAGACAAAGACATCTCCGTGAAATACAAACGGAGCGAAAATAAAAACTGTCAAAAGAAAATGAATGACAGCAGCCGTAAACAGATTGATATACTTTTCTTCAAAGCCGGCCGAAGATTGTTTCGGAAAGGCATTGCAGGCCTTAGCGAGTACGCAGGAAAGACCCATAAGAAGAAAATAGAATAAAACAACAATCCACAGTTTTCCTGCCAAATGTTCTAATCCCATTTTTTGCGTTGATACGTATTCACCGCGCTCAAGATGCCCTTTAACGGTGATATCACGAAAAAAAGTTTCCGGTTCCAGCGTTTCTTTACTTAAAAACCCCACCTTGCCGTGCGGTAAAGTTAGCGGAAATTCAAAAAGTGTTTTATTATCTTCGGACCAGCGAACCTTGCCGTCGCTCACGCGAAGACTACAGGAAAATATCTTTTGGGCCGGAATCATAACGCGGGCAAGGGGAGAGGGCACTCCTGCGTGGATGCGAAAGTAACTGATGGAATTTTTTTTTGTATCGAAGAAAATCAGATAGTAATCTTTATCAGTTTTGTAGTTAAAAATAACGCCGCAATTACGCGGATTTTCAACCGTAAAAGACATTTCAAAATCTTTCCACTCATCTTTCGACAAAAAAGCGACATCAGAATCATTCCTGTCATCCGGCCGATAAATTCCCTTTTGCGACTCCATCCATGACGTGGTTTCCACCCGCGGAAAGACTTCGTAATTGATCATCCGCATCGTACGACAATAAAAAAAATAGGCTGCCATCGAAATGACGGCAACAATTCCCACGGTTAGAAATCGATTCGCGTTATTGTCTTTAAAGGTCGGCATTGAAATCGGCTAAGATTTTCTTACAGTACTTCTAAAACAAAAACAGCCCGTGAATACAGGCCCGGTGTGGTTTTAAAGAAATGCGTGCGAATAAGCTTGGCGTCATTTTGCGCAAGTAAAATTTCCTGCATATCTTTCGAATATCGAAAAGCCCCGCCGCGGTCAAGCTCATAAAAAAAAGTACTTAGGCGGCTCTGGTTTTCCGTTTTTACGGGATCGGTTACGATAATATATTTTCGGCTTACCCGTTTTATTTCTTTTAAAGCGCTTGAAAATTCTTCGTTGGATAAATGATGCGATGTGTCGACAAACAAAACACAATCGAATGTTTTGGAAGAAAAAGGAAGCGTGCGGACATCCCCCACACAAAAAGAACTTTTTTTATAACGCGCTTTGGCGTATGCGACGCGCTTTAAACTATTATCGATGCCGACACAACGCGCCTTATGCACCGTCGAATATTCCCCCAAGCCGCAGCCTAAATCCAAGAAATTACGAAAAGAGTATGGTTGTAAAATTTTGCGCAGCGCCGCAAGCCTTCCGCCGTCCAAACACAAGCGTTGTACTTTTGAAATCCAAGGGTTTTCAAGCAACCCGCCCCAGCGTAATTTTTGATCAAACGTTTGAGAGGGCATTTTTTAACTTAACAATTCACTGACGGTGTAAAGCGGCCTTTGCTTAACGTCGTCGCCGATGCGGGCCACATATTCGCCGATTAAACCAATCGCTAAAAGCTGGATGCCGCCCAAGAAAAGCACAACCACCATCAAAGATGACCAGCCTGAAACGGTAACGCCGGTAAAAAGTTTTAAATAAAAAATGACAGAGATAAACAAAAAAGAGACAAAGGACACAAAAGCACCGAAAGCGGAAATAAGCCGAAGCGGAGCAAACGAAAAAGAGGTTACCGCGTCAAAAGAAAACTTAACCATGGCCCAAAAGCCAAATTTGGTCTTCCCCGCCTTGCGGGCTTGCCTGTCATAGAAAACACCGACGCGTTTAAATCCGACCCACGCCACCAGTCCTCTTAAAAACCGATGATGTTCGCTCATCGTGTTTAAAACGGAAACAACTTTTTTATCGAGCAAATAAAAATCGCCCGCATTTTGAGGAATATCAAAATTCGTCAAGCGGCGGATTAATTTATAAAAGAGGTTTGCCGTAATTTTTTTAAAAAAAGTTTCGCCTTCGCGGCTTCTGCGCACGCCATAGACAATCTCATGGCCGGTTTTCCATTTTTCGAGAAACTCAAAGATTACCTCAGGCGGATCCTGCAAATCACCATCCATGACAACGACGGCTTCGCCGCCGGCCTCGCGAAGCCCCGCCGTGATCGCGAGTTGATGGCCAAAATTGCGCGCAAAACGGATAATCTTTACGCGGTGAACCTTTTTTTCATAAATCTCTTTGAGTAAAAAAAAGGAACGGTCCGTGCTGCCATCGTCCACAAAAACGGCTTCGCATGCCAAACCGCTTTTTTGAAAAACTTGAACCAATCTCTGCCACAATTGAGGAATAATATCTTCTTCATTGCGGATAGGGATTACGACAGAAAGGTAAGTGGTATTCATTATTTTGGAATTGAAGGTTTTCTAACGGCTTTATTTTTAATTAAATATTCTTCGGCAACTCGAAGCTTTTCAATAGCTGTCCCCCCCATAAAAATGGAGGCCTTCTTATTGCCGACCACGATGTCCTCTAATATAACATCATACGGCCCGATAGGGTATTCAAAATACCTGTCTAAATATTTCGGAAGATTTGTTTTAAAACCAACCCAAATGGTTCTGGAGGCGTCAATTGTTTTAAGGCCTTCGAATGTTTTGATAGGCCCGTACATAGACCGCATACCATAAATCACAACATCCAAGGGCCGATCAACATAGCCTAACTGAGGAATAGCCAAAATCTGCGCGGCCACAAAAGGAGCGCCAATCGTATATTCTTTTTTCTTAACTTCAAGCCTTTTGGCCAAGCGTTGATAGACCTTCAAATCATTGCGGTACTCAAGGCTTCTTTCGAGCAAGACATGGTCGTTTTCTTCCATCGGCGTATAAAAAAGACCATACGCTGAAAAAAAAGATAAACTTAAAAAACCGACAAGGCAGAACATTTGAATCTTTTTATTTTTTATAAAAAATTCAAGAGTGTAAAAGACGCAAAAAACAAGAAAAGGCAAGAGTGTGAGCCGATAACGCGGAGAAACCGCGTAGAAATTTAAAAACAAAGAATACCACGCGGCAGCCATCAAAAACAAGACGAAAGGTATAAAACGGAATTTTTTTTCTTTTAGAAATCGTACCGCAAAGGAAATCAAACTGACGGTATATAAACAAAGGATAAGAGACCATCGGAAAGACGGCCAGCCCGCCAAGAGCCGTATCATGCCGGAGCTCGCATGCTGGTCGGCAAGTAAGAATTTAAGCAGGACTCTAAAAACAGTAAACGCAAGAGCCGCAGAGCCCCATCCCAACATTTTCCATCTCTCTTTTTTAGACCCCTCTTTATTTACAAAAACCACAATAGCCGTTATAAAAACAGCCCAACAGCTTGTCATGGCCGTATCCCGGACCAGTGTCGCGATGATGGACATCACGCTTGCCGCCGCAAATCTTTTTTGCACAAGAAAATAACATGTCAAAACCACAAAGAAAAGCCCCGGCATTTCCATGGTAATCGCTTCAGCCTGGCTTTGGAATAACGGCTGGCTTAAGACTAAAAGGGCAGTTAAAGTTGAAATTTTCTCATCCCAAACTTTTTGGAGAATATTCTTAAACAATGCAACGGTTAGCGCGGCCATAGCAAAAACAATCAAATGATTAACCACAAGAAAGGTCTTAACGTGAGGAATTAAAACCATCAAAAGCGCTAAAAACGACGGGTACACCGAAAAAAGATAAACCCGCGGCCCGCCCCAGTTGTAACTTGGCGCGTGGTAAAGGCCGAAATAATTAAAATGATGTTCTTTAAGCCACATCGCCTCTGTAAAAGGCCCGCCGATGGCGTCTCCGTAAGGCGGGAAAAAAAGAACTTCCCACCTTGTCAAAATAAAATAAAGAAAAATAACACTGCTAAGGACAATAAGAGAAGAACCTTCAAGGTACAAAAAACAAAATCCGGCAAGAATCAATCCGGAAACCAGCATAAATATCGGGCCAAAAAGAGTTTCTTCCGTGCGGCCTAAATAAAAATCCAGAGATTGATTCGCCGAAGAATGCGTCAGTGTATTAAGAAGTGAAAATTGGCCTTCCTTAAACCATGCCGTAACGAGAGATGGGCCTTGCCATTTTAAGAAAATACACAGGGCAAGGCCCATGACCGACACAATTCCAAAAATTAT
>CAZBRU010000051.1:0-1678 GCA_964494585.1 uncultured Planctomycetales bacterium | reverse complement strand
CTCTGAATTGCTTCTGTGCCGGAATCGGATGATGGTTTATCTTTGGAGGGATTGGAAGTCTGATTTTGATTTTGTTCTTCGCCTTGAGGAGCGGACTCACTTGGAGTTGTCTCGCTGTTTTGTCCGCCGCCTAGAATATTTCCTAAAATATTTTTAATCTGCCCTTTGAGCGCGTCTTTTGAACCGCCGTTATCCGTCCCCAAAGCCTTGTCGAGATATTTATCCAACGCTTCCCCGCCCTTATTTAACAGAATGCGCTGTCCTAAATAATTGACATCGGGAACAATGATCGGTTTTGTGATTTTTCCGCCGATGATAAGCGGCATGGTGATTTGCCCATTATTGTCGGCAAGGTATTTCAGTTCTTCCCGCGCCTTATACAACTCTTTGGAAAACCCCGCGCCTATCGTGATTTTGGCCTGCATATTAATATTTAAATTCAAATGGAGCAGGCCGCTTCCCGCGGCAGAAAAATCTTCCGTTTCGATACGCACCTGGTCTAAGGCTAGGGCACCTTCTTTAATTCCGGCCTGCGCTTCAATCGTTTTAAAAATCGTGTCTTTGGCCTGCAGCCTTTTCTTATATTCGTCAGAAAGATTTTCCGACAAGAATTGATCCAGCCCCGGCAGCATGGGAATTTTACTTAAAACAACCTGCAAAATATTCATGCCTAAAAGTTTTCCTTCCTTAACCCGCACACTGCCTTCTCCGGCAGTCTGCTTTAAATTTTCCTTTATAGAACTCAGGCCCTGGCCGTGAAAGGCAAACTCTCCTTCGATTTTTCCTTCAACATCGACATCCTCCGTTTGCTTGGCCGCAATATCATGCGCATTGATGCCGCCGGCCTTAATTTCAAAATTAAACGCCTGACTTTTGAGGTAATCATTGATTTTACCCTGGGCTTGAAGCGTGCCTCCGGCAAACTGCGCGGAAATATTTTTAAATGTCATATCCGACTGCGTGATTTCAAAATCCGATTGAATTTTTTCAAACGGCAGTTTCAACTGTGAAGGTTCAACGGCGCCGTCTTTCAATCTCCCCTCGATAAGTAAATCCGAAAGCCCTTTCGGGCCGGCTGTCGCTTTTTGCACGGTTACTTCAAGCTTGCCTTGCATCGCTTTTTTAAGCCCGAGCGGCTTTATCATAGGAAGTGATTTATTAAGTTCATCCATAGAAAGTTCTTCTAGATTGCCCGCGGCATGAACATCATCAAGGTGAAGATTGCTTTGATTGATATCAAAAGCCGCCTTGCCGTTCATGAAAACATTTTGCCGGGAGCTAAAAAGCGAAACCTTTAAAGAAAACGGGCAGGATTGCGTCAGTGAAAAGTTTTTAACCGCCAAGTCAATCTGCGTGACAGGCAAGTGAATATTGGGCTCAAATGAGCGGTCAATAAAAGTCAGCGTTCCATTTTTTAAGGTAACCGCTTGAATCAAAATCGGCGGCAGATTCGGCGGGCCTTCGGCGGCAAAGGCATTGGAAGTAAAAAATGAATCTTGCGGCGCCGGCACGGACAAGAAAGACAGCGCTTTTGAATTGATTTCAAATGCCTGGACATTGAAGCGTCCGTTTTCATCACGGATTAAAATGATTTGAGGTGAAATAAACTGAAGGTTTGAAATGACGATTTCTTTTCTAAAAAAATACGCCAGACAGTCAATGGCACCGCTCACCTGAG
>CAZBRU010000050.1:0-8078 GCA_964494585.1 uncultured Planctomycetales bacterium | reverse complement strand
TTTAATACATCCCTCCGCCCATTCCTCCGGGAGGCATGCCTGGCATAGAAGGCTTATCTTTTTCAGGCACATCGGTAATCAGCGCCTCGGTTGTCAAAAGAAGAGCTGCGATGCTGGCGGCATTTTGAAGCGCTGTGCGCGTAACTTTTACGGGATCAATAACGCCACTTTTAAGCATATCGACATATTCATCTTTATTAATGTCATATCCGACATTCGCGTCTTTTTCTTTTTTTAAATGCTCGACAATCACGGAGCCTTCAAGCCCTGCGTTTATGGCAAGCTGGCGAATTGGTTCTTCAATGGCGCGGCGAATAATCTCAGCACCCGTCGCCTCGTCACCTTTTAACTTAAGGCCATCGAGAGCTGAAATTGCCCGAAGAAGTGCGACACCGCCACCCGGAACAATACCTTCTTCAACGGCAGCGCGTGTGGCATGGAGCGCGTCCTCAACGCGGGCTTTCTTTTCTTTCATTTCAGATTCTGTCGCGGCACCAACGTTGATGATCGCAACTCCACCCGAAAGCTTCGCGAGTCTTTCTTGAAGTTTTTCTTTATCGTACGAAGAGTCGGTCGACTCGATTTGATGTTTGATTTGAGCAATACGCCCCTTGATGTCAGCTGTTTTTCCAGCGCCTTCAACGATGGTCGTATTATCTTTGTCGATTTTTATTTTTTTGGCGCGGCCTAAGTCAGTGAGATTTACGCCTTCAAGTTTTAATCCTAAATCTTCAGTAATAGCTTTGCCGCCGGTTAAAATTGCAATATCTTCCATCATAGCTTTGCGGCGGTCACCATAACCAGGAGACTTGACGGCAACGCAAGAAAGGGTTTTTCGAATATTGTTCACGACGAGAGTCGCTAACGCTTCGCCTTCCACTTCCTCACACATGATAAGAATCGGTTTACCGGTTTTGGCAACCTTTTCAAGCAAGGGAAGCATATCTTTGATGTTTGAGATCTTTTTTTCGTAGATAAGAATGTACGGGTCATCCAAGACACATTCCATCTTTTCGGAGTCAGTCGCGAAATACGGCGAGAGATAGCCTTGATCAAATTGCATGCCTTCGACGATTTTGAGTTCAGTCGCCATGGTTTTTGATTCTTCAACCGTTATAACGCCGTCTTTACCCACTTTATCGATGGCTTCAGCAATTTTTTGCCCGATGAAGCTGTCGCTATTCGCGGCAATCGTGGCAACTTGTTCAACTTCTTTAATATTTTTGTTGTCGATTTTTTTGGAAAGTTTTTTGAGTTCAGCAACAACGGCCTCAACGGCAAATTCAATGCCTCGCTTCAAACCCATGGGGTTCGCGCCGGCAGTTACGTTTTTCAAGCCTTCGCGGTAAATCGCTTCCGCTAAGACAGTCGCGGTTGTGGTGCCGTCGCCCGCGTTGTCGGAAGTCTTTTCGGCAACTTCTTTAACCATTTGAGCGCCCATATTTTCATAGGGGTCTTGAAGCTCAATTTCTTTAGCAACGGTCACGCCGTCTTTGGTGATGGTCGGGGAACCGAATTTTTTATCGATAACAACATTGCGGCCTTTGGGCCCGAGAGTAACTTTAACAGCGCGGGCCAACTGTTCGACGCCCTTTAAAATCGCGCGCCTCGCTTCTTCATTAAACAATAATTGTTTCGCCATACGAAAATCCTCCTTAAAAATAAATTGTTATTTGATGAGAGCCAAAATATCTTCTTCCCGCATAATCAAAAGCTCATCGCCGTCTTTGGTTGTGATTTCATTGCCGCTGTATTTTCCATACAATACGCGGTCGCCCACTTTAACTTCGGGAGTTTGAACTTGGCCGCTTTCCAAAATTTTTCCTTTGCCAACGGCAACAACTTTTCCTTCTTGCGGCTTTTCCTTCGCGGTATCCGGAAGAACCAACCCGCCCTTTGTTTTTGCTTCAGCCTCTAAAGGCTTTACGATGACTCGGTCACCCAAAGGTTTAATATCCACTGCCCACCTCCTTGATAAATTAATGTTGATTAAACCCTTTAAAATTCCGTAGTGGCGAGTCGCGACTCGCCACTACACATATATCTCGTGTGCTATTCTTTGAACAAAAAAATTTAGCACTCTTCTACAACGAGTGCTAATATACAAAGAATAAATTTTTTGTCAAGAATTTTTTTTAAGCGGCAAGCAAGGCGAGCCCTTTAAAAATCAGATGGCTGTCAATCGCGTCGAAGTCTTTAAAAAATTTTTTAATCAACGGCGCGTACCCGCCCGTAATAATCACACGAGGTCTTTTCTTCATCTTTGACGACAAAATCTGAATCATGCCGTTACAGAGAGCGCTGTAACCATAAAACAAGCCGCTTAAAATGCTTGCCTCTGTGTCACGTCCGATGATTTCCCGCGGAGAATGGATTTTAACTTTCGGCAGGAGCGCGGTTTTTTCAAACAACGATTCGACAAAAAGCCGAAACCCCGGCACAATCGCGCCGCCCAAATAATCGCCTTTGGCTGATACGATATCAAACGTGATGGCGGTCCCAAAATCAACGACAATCGCCGGAGCGCCGTAAAGTTTTTTGGTCGCGTACGCGCAAACCAAACGGTCTTGCCCGACTTCTCTCGGATCGCGATAAAGGTTTTTGATAGGAACAGAAAAGTTTTGCCCTAAGACTTTAGGTCTCACCTTAAGTGCTTCATGAAAAGTCTTTTTGATAAAAGGAACGATCTGCGGCACGACACTGCAAATCACGATATTGCTAAGCCGGGGCGCAATTCTTTTAATTTCAGAATTAATTTTTTTAAGTTTCTGTTTTAAATCAGCCGCGGGAAGATGAGTTTTTAAATCCCACGACTTTTTGACTCGCAGCTTCTGAAGCAATGCGATAGAAATCGTCGTGTTGCCGATATCAACAGCCAAAATAATGGGATTACCGTTAGGCATTTAAAAATCCTTTTGTTAGAATATTAACATACATGCCCTTCCGCCGCTATTCTTAACTTTGAAGGTGCCCGTCGTTCTTTAAATCTTTGATTTTATCGCGAATGCGCGCGGCTTTTTCAAACTCCAGATTGCGCGCGGCAGACTCCATCTGACGCTCAAGCTCGGCGATAAAAGTGTCGAGCGCGTAGTCCTCTGTGTTTTGACCGGCCGCGTCCAAAACCGTTCCTTCCGCCTCCGCAAATTCTTCAATGCCCTTTTGAATGGCTTTTTCAATTGAACGCGGCGTAATGTTATGCTTCTTATTAAATTCTCTCTGAATCTTTCGGCGGCGTTCGCATTCATCAATTGTTGATTTCATGGCGGCTGAGATTTTATCGGCGTACATAATGACGACGCCGTTGACATTGCGCGCGGCACGGCCGGCCACTTGAATCAGCGAAGTTTCCGAACGCAAAAACCCCTGCTTGTCCGCATCAAAAATAGCGACAAGAGAAACTTCCGGTAAATCCAAACCTTCCCTAAGAAGGTTCACTCCCACAAGGCAGTCAAATTTTTTAAGGCGTAAATTTTTTAGAATCTGCGTGCGCTCAATGGTTTCAATATCCGAATGAAGATACTTCACTCGAATCCCCTGCTCTTCTAAATACGCGGACAAATCTTCGGACATTTTCTTGGTGAGCGTCGTAACAAGCGAGCGTTCGTTCTTTTTTGCCCGCTCTTTAATCTCACGGATTAAATCGTCTACCTGATGAAGCGTTGGCCGCACAAAAATCGGCGGGTCGATAATGCCTGTCGGACGGATGATTTGCTCAACAATTTTTCCTTTACTCTCTTTTCTTTCAAATGCGGACGGCGTCGCCGAAACATAAATCCGCTGATGAATTAATTCCATAAATTCGGGGTACTTTAAGGGCCGGTTGTCCAAGCACGATGGCAGGCGAAAACCGTATTCGACAAGCATCTCTTTTCTGGATTTATCGCCTTCGTACATGCCGTGAACCTGAGGAATCGTCGCGTGCGATTCGTCGATAATCGTAATAAAATCTTTCGGAAAATAATCGAGCAAACAAAACGGCCTGCTCCCCGGCGGCCGGCCAGAAAGAGGGCGCGAATAATTTTCAATCCCATGGCAATACCCGACTTCCTTTAGCATTTCCATGTCGTAGCGTGTGCGGGAATTAAGCCGCTGGGCCTCCACTAATTTTCCTTGTTTGTTTAAATACGCGACCCTTTCAATCAATTCTTCTTCAATGGATTTTAACGCTCTTGTAACGTGATCTTCGGAAATAATAAAATGTTTCGCCGGATAAATCACTACCTTTTCCAGTTCAAACCGTGTCTTGCCGCTTACGGGGTCGATTTCAAGAATTCTCTCAATTTTGTCTCCCAAAAATTCAATACGATACGCCACTTCTCGATAAGCTGGAAAGATTTCGACAATATCGCCGCGCACGCGGAATTTTCCGCGCGAAAATTCGTAATCATTGCGTTCATATTGAATATTCACGAGGCTTAAAAGAACGCTGTCGCGGTCGACTTCTTGCCCCTGATTTAAATCAATAAGCTTTTCCGTGTAATCCTCCGGCGAACCTAAATTGTAAAGGCAGGACACGCTCGAAACAATAATTGTGTCGCGCCGGCTCATCAGTGAACTCGTCGCCGACAGTCGAAGGCGGTCTAACTGGTCGTTAATCGAGGCATCTTTTTCAATATACATATCTGCCTGCGGAATGTAGGCTTCGGGCTGATAATAATCGTAATAGCTTACGAAATATTCCACCGCGTTGCCTGGAAAAAATTCTTTAAACTCGCCGTAAAGCTGCGCGGCAAGGGTTTTGTTATGAGAAATCACGAGCGCCGGACGATTGAGCTCTTTGATGACATTCGCAAGCGTAAAAGTTTTTCCGCTTCCCGTCACTCCCAAAAGCGTCTGTGCTTTTTCGCCGCCGCGAAGGCCTTTGGCAAGCGCGTCAATGGCTTTGACTTGTTCGGGAACGGGCCTGAACTTACTTTTTAAAATAAATTTATCCATAAAAACCGATTCTTTAAAATTAAATCTACGGAACTATGATTTTACTGATGCGGCCAAAAATGCGGTTTACGACATCGTCATTCTTAAAACTTTTTAGAGTCGTAAAAAAAACGGGCGTAACAGACATGTACCGAATTTCAATCTCCGTTCCGCTATCCGTCGGTAAAACATAGAGATTAATGCTCATATATCGGGAAAAAATAATAAGCGGCGTCTGGCGCATTTCTGTAAAGATAAGCATTTGCTTAGTTTCTTCACCAACCGAATTTTGTTCGAAGGATGACGGATTGGCAGTATCAGAAACCTTCCAGCCTAATTCCTTCAAAGCCTGTATGGTTGCTGTAAAGGTAACATCAAAATTCGTGTTGAATTTTTGCTTATACGGAGACTCACTGCTTAAATATTTTGGAATTTTAACCGTCACGCACCCAACAATGAATACAAGAAGCAGTCCAATCCACATCTTTTTCATAAACTTTTCTCCAAAATTTTTATTTTGTTATATAACTCAGTTTGCAAATAGCCATATCATGGATGACTCAACGCTTTATTGGCTTCGCTTTCAATAAACTGTTGTATGCGACCGCTCACCTTTTCTTTTAATTTATCGCGAAGGTCGCTTTTAACGAGCTCAATACGCAAGGCTTCCAAAGAACCGCTGATGTGAACGGTGAAATCCAGAAAATCATTGCGTTCTTTCGCGACCGCCATAAGCGTTTTAAAAATCTTTGATTTTTCTAAAGCGCTTCGCGGAAGGCTTAAGGCAACATCGCCCTCCAGCCACTGCTCTTTATTAAAATGAAACGATGACCTCATGCTAAGCGTGGGGCTGTCTAAATCAAATTTTGTTTCGACGGCGGTTTTGGGAAGAAGGCTAAAATCCATAGAAACCTGCGTATCCGCAATTTCGCGCAGTGAATCCACACCTAAAAAATCCGCAATTTTATCTAAAATCTCAAGCTCGGCCAATTTAAAATTATCCGCTTCAACATACGCCATCAGGACCGGCGTTTCAATGTTTTTAAGAATCAAAGTCCCGTTGAAACCACCCGACAATTCACAATATAAAGGGTAGAACAATGACAGCTTGTCAAAAATAAGATGATCACCGCTTAGGGCCCAGAAATATTCCATACCGCTTTCCTTAAGATGGCTGTAGCCTTTTAAGCGCAGCGTCCCCTCGTATCCTTTCATCGCAAGATCATCCACAATGGTCTTTTTACCGATTAGATAAATTTTGCCTTCAGCATTTTCAAAATCAAATTGGTGCGACTTTTCCTTTTGGCCTTTGACCATAGTGTTCTGAGTAACATGAATATGCGCCACCTTTGGTGATAAAAAAATCCTCCCATGCTGCAAGGCGGGTCTTTGAAGAGTAAAATCTTTTAAAGAAGCCTGCCAATAGTCACTCGGCAGGCCGTAAGAAATCTGCAATGCGCCTAAAAACTTTCCTTGAGCAATGCGGCCGCTTAAGGCCATTGCTGAACTGTTCTGAGAGTTGTTGTCTTTTTTTGCAACAACGGGAAGGATATTTATTTTAAGGCTGATGGAAGGATTATCAAGGCCGCGGGCGCTTCCCGATATTGCGATTTCCATCGCATGGTCGATGGTCCCCCGAAAATCTTGAAGGGTTAGCTCCTGCCTTGCAACGTCATACGCAAGATTAGAGGTAAAATGACTTAATTGTATGTGCTCACCTTCTAAAATAAATTCGGCTGAAGGCATAAGAACTTCTGTTTTAAGTTTTAAGCTATCCTTATCTCCCGCAAGCGATCCTAGAATACCAATATCTCCGCCTTGCGGCCGAAACAACCTAAGAAAAGGAATACTGTCGAGGCGAACCGGCGTCGCATTGAACTGTAAATCCACAAACGGCTTCGTATCACTATGATAAATCATCCCTGACATTGAAACAGAAGTTAGCGCGAAATCAGCCCTTAGCTGATTGACAACAATGTCCGAATTTAAACGGTCAAAATCTAACACAAGAGGTATTTTATTTTTTAAAAGACTTTTGAAGGGGTTAGGCTCTGGACCAGCGAGGCCCATAAACTGGCCATCTATGCGGACGCGGGAATTGTTGAGGCTAAGACACATCGGCGCGAATGTCAAAATATTTTCATAGCGATGAGCATCTGTTGATTTTATCGAAACAGTCAACTGGTCCACGCAAATCAAAACATTCGGCCCAAGAATTTTCGAAGAAGAATTGAGCAGCCCAAAAGAATTAAAGGTGGCTTCGGATTTTGGAACCTCAATAGACGCTTTTTCAACAAAAAAACTTTTGATAAGGATGCGGTGATGTTTTAAATCAACGCTGAAAGCTGCCGGCCGTATGGATTCGGCGGAAAAAAGTAATCCGTTTTTTTCCTGCAGTAAAACTCCTTTAAACTCGATTCCTTTTAAAGGAGAAATAGAAATTTCTCTTACCTGAGCTTTTCCGGAAAGTGCTGTGGCAAGCAAGGCTTCACCTTTGCGTTCACAAATCCGGATCAGAAAGGAAAACCAAGAAAAAAGACACGCGACAAGGAAAAATGGGGCAAATAAAAACGCTACGTGCTTAATGACTTCAGTAGCTGATTTCTTCAAAAAGACTGTCATTTAAGAAGACTTCGATTTTGTTGACGTAATAATGGACTTCATAACGGTTACCGAAGACATAGGAAGAATATTTTAGTGTTTTGTATTTATCGAAAAGTAAAATGAAGGGATCTTTAAAAATTTCTTTTTTTAAGGCCGCAATTTTTATGTCAGCATGATTTAAGGTCGCCATCTTATAAAGATAAACATTGCCCAGAAGGGCGCTGATACCTGTTGAATTTTGAACAACGTATTCCTCAAAGGCGCGCCTGGCATCCGTGATAGCATTGTTTTTGAAATAATATTCAGCCACAGCAAAGGAAACCTTATTTTCTTCACCTTGCTTCATCTTTCCTTCTTGCTTCGCCCGCAGCTGCAGAAATTTAAGAATGTCCTGCGTTTCAGTTTCTGCTTTATAGGAATATCGAGACTGGGCATTGCTTAAAACAGGTGCGGATGCAATGAACATGGCGATAATCGTTATTTTAAAAAATTTCTCAAGCATATCCTTCCCCCTCAATTCGCACTGATCGGTTATATTCGCTTTGTTTCGTAAATTGAGT
>CAZBRU010000049.1:0-8298 GCA_964494585.1 uncultured Planctomycetales bacterium | reverse complement strand
GCGCTTTTTGAACCTGTGCACGGCTCAGCGCCAAAATATACGGGCCAGAATAAAGTTAATCCGACGGCGACGATTCTTTCCGGAGTTTTGATGCTTCGCCATATCGGAGAAAAAAATGCGGCTGACCGCCTTGAAACTGCCGTGCGCGATGTCATCAAAGAAGGAAAATTCGTAACCTATGACCTGAAGGCCGATCGTAATGACCCCACAGCTGTTGGCACGCAAGAAATGGCTGAGGCCATTTGCCGTAAATTGCGTTTGTAAAAAAGTTTCTGCATCTTTCTTTCCAAAATTTCCAAAAATAATTTCTTATGTTTATCGTTAAAGACTTAAAGCATATTGATTATTTTTCCGCGTACAAGGTTCAAAAAGAAACTGTTCTTTCTGTGATTGCGGGAGAAAATGATGTTCTCATTCTATGTGAGCATGATGCCGTTTTAACTCTTGGACGGATTGCCACAGAGAAGAATTTTCTTTTTACAAAAGAAGACATTGAAAAAAAAGGCGTCACCATTGCCCGCATTGACCGGGGAGGCGAAGTTACGTTTCACGGCCCCGGGCAGCTTGTCGCCTATCCGATTTTCAATTTAAATCACCAGGGGAGGGATTTGCGGGTTTTTCTTTCGAAGCTGGAGCAAGTTGCCATTGATTTCTTAAAGGATTTTGATATAGTGGCTCATAGACAAGAGGGGCAGCGGGGAGTGTGGGCAGGAAAAGATAAGATTGCCTCCATCGGTGTCGGCGTCAAGAAATGGGTTTCCTTTCACGGCCTAGCTATTAACATCAATACCGATTTGAGTTATTTTTCTTTGATTCGTCCCTGCGGATTAGATGTTCTGATGACATCGGTTGCAAGCATTAAGGGGAAACCGGTTGATTTTGAAAAAGCAAAAGAAAGACTCGTTTATCACTTTGAACAGGTTTTCTCTGCACACTTCGCGGAAAGTAGAACGTCTTAAATGGAATCTAAAATCCTTGTGCCTGAATTGGGAGAAGGCATAACAAAAGCCACGGTTTCCTTTTGGTATCTTAAAGAGGGCGACCAGGTAAAATTTGATGACGACGTCGTTGAACTTGTGACCGACAAGGCGACGTTTAATGTGAGTGCGACGGCAAGCGGAAAACTCAAGAAGATTTTCATCAGAGAAGGTGAAGATGTTAGTATCGGAGGCGTTTTAGCTCTTATTGCTTGAAGGACTTAAAACCCCATGACCTCATCTAAACGCGTTCTTCTTATGTATATCAGCGAGGTCTCTGGTCATCATCAGGCCACGCTTGCGATTGAAAAATCCTTAAAAGCTCTCGACGCTTCAGTCCAAGTCCGCAATATTAACGGTTTTGGTTATGCCTATCCAATCGTAGAGAAAATCGTCAACAAAGCCTACATGGGGATTATCAAAAGAACCCCGCAGATTTGGGATTACCTCTATGACAATCCCAAAATCGTCAAACGCACGCAGTCCATCAAAGAAGCTATTCATAAAGCCAATCATTCCAAGCTAAAAAAATTATTTGACGAATTTAAACCGCAGGTTGTGGCCTGTTCGCAGGCTTTTCCCTGCGGGCTTGTCGCTGATTATAAAAAGACTTATAACCTTGATATAACAGTCATTGGTGTTTTAACCGATTACGCGCCGCATTCGTATTGGATTAACGAAGGCATTGATTATTACATTGTGCCGTCGAAGGAAGCGGGAGAGCGGTTTATCAAAAAAGGCGTGCAGGAAAGCCAGGTTAAGGTTTTTGGCCTTCCGGCCGATCCAAAATTTTCTGCTCCGCTAAATACAGATATCATGGCCGCGAAATTAGGACTCGATTTATCCCTGCCTGTTATTCTTGTCATGGGCGGAGGGCAGGGGCTTGGGCCGATCAAAGACATTATTCGTTCTTTAGAAAAAGTTGGGTTGCCGATTCAAATCATGGTTGTGGCCGGTATCAATAAGAAGCTCATCAAGTGGCTCAAAAAATTTTCTTCTAAGGCTGACCAAAAAATTTTTATTTTTGAATATGTCCGCAATATCGAAGAATTGATGAGCGTGGCAACGCTTATCGTGACTAAGCCCGGCGGAATGACAACAACCGAGGCCTTAACTAAGGGTCTACCGATGGTGATTGTCAAGCCTTTGCCGGGCCAAGAAATGCACAACACGCAGTTTTTAACAGAAAAAGAAGTCGCGATTCGTGTCAGTAATTTTAAAATCATCGGCAAGGAAGTTGAGGCGCTTTTAAAAGCGCCGGAGCGGCTTTCGCTCATGCGCAAGGCAGCTTTCGAAAATAGCTATCCTAAGTCTTCGATGGATATTGCAGAGCTCATTTTATCGCACTGCGCTTAAAATTCTTTTTATGTTTAAATACTACCTCTATAAATTTGGACAATTTTGTGTTCATAAGCTTCCCTTAAAAGCGGCCTATGCCATTGCCGCGTTTATCTCTACGATGCAATATGTCTTCTCGCCGCGCGACCGCCGAGCGGTGCGTAATAATCTCAAAATCATCGCGCCCGATGTTAAAAATATTGAATCCATGACGAGAGAAGTGTTTATAAATTTTGGAAAATACTTGGTTGAGTTTTTTCGGATGGCAAAAGATGTCAACCAAGAATATCTGAAAAAAAATGTTAAAGTAGTGAATGTCCATCATGTCGAAGAGGCATTAAAGAGAGGCAAGGGCGGAATTATTTTAGCCGGACATTCTGGAAATTGGGAACTCGGTGCTGTTATCTTGACGACGCTTGGATTTCCCGTGACGGCTATTGCCATGCCGCACAAAGAGCGCCCCGTCAATGATTTATTTAATGGCCAGCGCGAAGCGCTTGGTGTTAAAATAGTGCAAATCAGCGGCGCTATCCGCGAATGCACCAAAGCCCTTCATCAAAATAGGTTGGTCGCGATTTTGGCGGACCGCGATTTTACACAGCACGGGGAAGTGATGAAATTGTTTGGTAAAAAGACAATGATTCCAAAAGGGGCGGCAGCGTTCTGTTTGAAAACCGGAGCGCCCATCATCCCGGCTGCGTGCATGCGTGAGCGCGACGGAACGTTCACGATGACTCTTTCGGAGCCGCTTTTTGCGCCCAAAGAAGGCGATGAGCATCAAAAACTTTTACAGCTGATACGCCAATACACCTTTATCATTGAAGATATTATTCGAAAAAACCCTTCACAGTGGCTGATGTTTAGGCCTTTTTGGATTTCATAAAAAATGAATATCTGTATCGTCATTCCTATTTTTAACGAAGCCGAGCATATCGGAGCGCTTGTTGATGAACTTCAGAAAAGAAATTTCAATATGGTTGTCGTCAATGACGGCTCAACCGACCAATCCGCTGAGATCTTAAAAAATAAGAATGTTTCCTCCGTTCATCATCAAGTGCGCAGCGGTAAAGGAATGTCACTACGCGATGGCTTTTATTATGCGGTGGAACACAGGTTTGACGGCGTGATTGCCATGGACGGTGACGGTCAGCACGCGGTCGATGATATCGCCGTATTTCTAGAAAAGGCAAAAATAGACAAAGACTGCGTGATTGTTGGAAGCCGTTTGCATCATGCTAAAAATATGCCTATGGTAAGATTTTTGACAAACAAATTCATGTCTTCTCTTATCTCAAATGTCTGCAAGCAAAGGGTTGAAGATTCGCAGTGCGGATTCCGTTACATTGGCTGCGGTGTTTTAAAGACGGTTCATTTAAAATCGTCGAATTATGAAATTGAATCCGAAGTTTTGATTAAAGCGAGCCGCAAAGGATTTAAAATTTATTCGGTTCCGGTTCAAACGATTTACCGCGACGAGAAAAGTAAAATCCGCCCCTTACGGGATACGGTGAGGTTTTTCCGCTATCTGTGGCGGGAACTGCGAAACCCCGAGGGTTGATATGGACGGAATAGACGCTCGTTTTTTTAGGTACGCTTTTCTTTTTTCGCTTTTACTGCACGCCGCGTTTTTGGCGAACCTTTCTTACGTTCAAAGAATCTATTTTCAAAAATCGCTTCAAAATGTCGAAGTGACTTACGTGCGGGCCAAAACACATTCTCCTAAGGCAAAGTCTGTTTTTAAAAAAGAAATCGACTCCAAGCCTTATGTGGACCAAAATACGCAATTTTTATTTAAAAAAACCCCGACCCCTCCGCCTTACGCGCCGCAGGCCTCACAGCCTTTAAGAGAAATAACTTCAGTTGAGAAAACTCCGACGGAAATCAACACCGCGTCTTTGAAGCACACCATTTCTATTCCGGCACTTACCTCTGAGAAAATCAGTAACCCGAAATATATCAGTTACTACGAAACGGTGCGCGATAAAATCAAAGGGCGTGCTTATGCTAACATTGATTACAGCCGCTCGGACAGAGGAGAGGTTTACTTGACTTTTGTTACCGATTCAAAAGGGAATTTAAAGCAAGTTCAGGTGATTGATGACCGTAGCAAGGCAAGTGATTATTTAAAAGAGGTGAGCCTAAAAAGCATTCAAGAGGCAGGTCCATTTCCGGAATTTACAAAAGGACTAAATTTTCCAGAATTGTCTTTCAATATTGTCATTTCTTTTGGGATGGAGGAATAATGGATTTAAAACACAGTGAAGATTATTATGTGCGCGTGCTTTTGAATAAAGTGAAATTAAAAGAAGTGATGGTGCAAAATCCGATTACGCTTCGCGTTGATGAGCGTTTTAGCCGCGTGGAAGAGGTTTTGCGTGAAAAACATATCCGCCATTTGCCTATCGTGGACAAAGAAGGGTTCTTGGTTGGAATCGTCACACAGCGCGATCTTTATCGCATTCAGTCCCCGCGCAAGGATGAAGACGGGAATTGGTTCTATGACAAAGAGAGTTTGGACAATTTTATTCTGGAACATGTGATGACCAAAAATCCTTTTACCCTTAGCCCCGAAAGCACAGTGGCCGAGGCCCTTTTGGCCATTGTCGATAAAAAATATGGCTGTATCCCCATTGCGGATAAAAACAGAAGGCTGTATGGCATCGTGACGCAAATTGACATTTTGCGCTTTGGAGCCGCTATCTTGCGCGAAAAATCTACTTAAGCCGCTTGAGTTCCCGCGTTGACAATGTAATGGTTTGATGTTATTCTAAAATATTAATTTTTGGGAAGTTTTAACGAAAGGGAAAATGATGGACGACGAGAAGCATATTGATGAATCCTGGAAAAGTTCTGTCGAAGGCCAAAGAAATCAAGAGCCCGGCCTTCTTGGGCCGGATGGAAAGTCTCTCGAATCAGAAGAAGCAGAGCCTCAAAATCAGGAGATGCCTCAGCTTAACTTTATCAATTACATCACAAGCCTGGCTTTTCAAACGATGATTTTCTTAGGGGAAATTCCAAACCCTATCACTGAAAAAATAGAAAAAAATTTGATGCAGGCCAAGTTTCTCATCGATACACTTGCATTGCTCCGCGAAAAAACGACCGGTAATTTGACCCCCCAAGAAAGTGAAGCGTTAAATTCATTTGTTTATGAACTGCAAACGAAGTTTGTCGAAGTGGCGCAAAAAGAAGGACAACAGCCATGATTGATAAAGAATTGCTCGAAATTTTAGCGTGTCCCGCTTGCAAAGGCGATGTTGAGCTCAAAGATGAAAGAATCGTTTGCCAAAAATGCGGACGCAAATACCCTGTCAAAAACGGTATCCCGATTATGTTGATTGAAGAAGCGGAGAAATAATTGAAAAAGATTTTAGTTATCCACGGGCCCAATCTAAATCTTTTAGGAAAACGCGAAGTCAGCATTTACGGCAAGACGACTCTTCCTGAAATTAATAAATTCCTTTCGAATTTAGCCAAGAAAAATAAATTGAATCTCCTGATTTTACAATCTAATCACGAAGGCGAGATTGTTGACGCGATTGGAGAATCAAAGAAAAATAAAATCGACGGCATTCTAATCAATCCCGCCGCCTACACACATACAAGCGTTGCCATTCGTGACGCGATTGCCGCCGTCAGCGTTCCGACGGTGGAAGTGCATTTATCTAATATTCATGCCCGCGAAGATTTTCGCCGCACATCTCTCATCGCGCCGGTGGCTCAAGGCCAAATCACCGGCTTCGGCGTTCAAAGCTATCTTCTTGGATTACAAGCGCTCACTTCTCTTCTTGCCAAGTGAATGAACGTCTTAAAAATCTGATTTCCCAGTTTAAATCGAAAAACATTGATGCCTATCTTGTTACAAAAGAAATTAATGTTACGTATTTAAGTCAATTTCCCTCTTCTGAATCCTGGCTTTTTGTCCCCACAGGGAATCCTAAAAAAATATTTTACATCACCGATTTTCGCTATGTTCTTGAAGCCAAAAAGGGGCTTAAAGGAATTATGCTCAAGCCCTACAGCGAATCTTTTTATGAAACAGTCAAGGAGCTCGCGAAGAATTTAAAAGTTAAGCGCCTGGGATTCGATGACCGCCATTTATCTTTTGCGGCTTTTAAACGTCTTCAAAAAAGCTGTAGCGCTTTTGTAAAACTTGTTTCCGTTAACAATCTTGTTGAAAAAGAGCGTGAGCTTAAGACTCAGCTTGAAATTTCTTTGATTCGAAAAGCCTTAAAATTAAATCTTGAGGCGTATCGATTCCTAAAAGATGTCATTAAGCCGGGGAGAAGTGAAGTTGAGGTGCTTTTTGAGCTTGAGAAGTTCGTAAAATCCAGGGGAGCGGGCTTTTCTTTTCCTCCGATTATTGCCTCCGGGCCTAATTCCTGCTTTCCTCATGCCAAGGTAAGCCACCGAAAGATTAAAAATAATGAAATTGTCTTAGTCGACATGGGAATAGATATAGATGGGTATAAATCCGACTTGACACGCATTTTCTTTTTGGGTAAAATACCGCGTTCTGTTTACCATGTTGAAACAATTGTGCGCGCAGCTCAGGAGAAAGCTATTTCAAAAATCCAGCCCGGAATCCTAGCGCACACAATTGACCATGAAGCACGCAACCATATAGAAAAAAATAACTTAGGGAAATTCTTTGGCCACTCTTTGGGCCATGGCGTGGGGCTTGAAATTCATGAGGCCCCAACCGTTTCTTCAAAAAGTCCGGCTGTTCTAAAAGAGGGAATGGTTTTTACCGTGGAACCGGCCGTGTATCTTCCGTACAAATTTGGCATTCGTATTGAAGACATGGTTTTGGTCACCAGAAATGGCTGCGAAGTCTTAAGCCGCTGATATCCTGTTTCGGGAAAGGACGTTTTACGTGTTGATTTCAATTAATGGCATCAAAAGCGGCATCGCCCTCAAAATGGATGATCAAATTTATCTTGTTGTCGATTATAGCCATGTTAAACCAGGAAAAGGCGCGGCCTTTGTGCGGGTTCGCCTTAAAAATGTTCGTACGGACCTTACTTTAGAAAAAACGTTTCGCGGCAACGACCGCATTGAAGAAGTTGAAGTTGAAGAAAAGAAATTTCAGTATAGTTACCGCGCCGGTGATATGTTTCACTTTATGGATCAGGAAACATTCGAAGAGGTGGCGGTTACCAAGGAAGTTATCGGCGATACGGCCAAATACCTTCAAGACAATCTCGCGGTTGCGGCTGTGTACTGTGATAAAAAAATTCAAAAAGTTTTGCTTCCCAATTTTATTATTACTCAAATTGTTGAGACAGAGCCGGGTATTAAGGGTGATTCATCAAAATCAAGCGGAAAAATGGCCAAGGTTGATACCGGCGCGACCGCGTTAGTCCCTCTTTTTATTAATCAAGGCGATTGGATAAAAATTGACACACGCAGCGACCAATATGTCGAACGTGTTCAAAGGTAACTTCGAACAATAAACGGAGATGCGCATGAACTTAAAAGAGATTAAAGAAATTATTGCGCTCATGAATGAGAATGGTTTAAACGAAATCGAAGTTGAGCGTGAAGGGTCAAAAATCAAAATCAAAAAAGGAAACGGCGGCGAATCCAACGGTTTTGGGCGCGCCCCGGCCCCTGCCATCGAGTATCGCGTCGAATCCGCCCCTTCCATTAAAGTCCCCGAAGAAGCCACATCTGCCAAAGAAACAGATAAAGGCCTTAAGAAAATCACGTCTCCCATGGTTGGAACATTTTACCGCGCCGCTTCTCCTGAAGCCGCGCTTTTTGTGGAAATAGGACAAGTTGTTGAAGTGGGCCAGGTTGTTTGTATTATTGAAGCTATGAAGCTCATGAATGAAATCAAAGCGGAGTTTCGCGGTAAGGTAAGCGAAATTTCTGTCGATAATGCTGAGCCTGTTGAATACGGCCAAACGCTCTTTGTGCTGGAACCGGTTTAAATTATGTTTTCCAAAATCCTTATTGCCAATCGCGGCGAAATAGCGCT
>CAZBRU010000048.1:0-8533 GCA_964494585.1 uncultured Planctomycetales bacterium | reverse complement strand
AAGAGTGCAGAACGGAGTCCGGAAAGCGCCCTTGAATGCGCGCAACCAATTCATCAACGATGACTCTTGGAACGGAAGCGCCGGAACTTATTCCTATTCTTTCTTTCCCCTCCAAAAGATTCCAATTTAGTTCATCAGCATTATCAATGATGGTGCTTTGCGTGCCTGCCTTTTCGCCCGTTTCACGAAGACGATTACTGTTAGAACTGTTGGGCGAGCCGCAGATAATGATAAAATCGCATATCTTCGCGAGCTCTTTAACGGCATCCTGGCGGTTTTGTGTCGCGTAACAAAGGTCTGACCGGGGAGGGCCGATAAGGCGCGGAAATTTCTTGTTTAATTTTTCAATCATAGCCGTCGTATCATCGACGGAAAGCGTGGTTTGCGTAATGTAGGCAACTTCTTTTGAAGGATCAATATTTAATTGATTAATGTCATGCTCGTCTTCGACGATATGCAATAATTCTGGCTGTACGTAACCTGACGTACCGATAAGCTCTTGATGGCCGCGGTGGCCGATTAAAACAGTATCGTATTCTAACTCTGAAAATTTAACAGCTTCGTTATGGACTTTGGTGACAAGCGGGCAAGTGGCGTCGACAAACTTAAGTTTTCGCTCTTTGGCTTTTTCGAGGACAGAAGGCGGCACGCCGTGGGCGCTAAAAATAATTCTCGCTTCGGAGGGAACATCGTCAATGCTTTCGACAAAAACAACGCCCTTGCCGCGAAAACCGCTCACCACATAGGTGTTGTGAACAATTTCATGGTAAACGTAAAGCGGCGCGCCGTATTTTTGCAAAGCCTCTTCCACAATATCAATCGCGAAAGAAACTCCGGCGCAGAACCCCTGTGTTTTGGCTAAATATATTTCCATTGATGAAACCTTTTTTTCTCACTATAATTACTGTTCCGACGCTCATTTTAGAAGTCGGAACCCCGGCCTAAAAGCGTCGGGTAATTATAACACGAAATTCTCGTCCGTAAATACTAAACCCATGACCACCATTAAACGCCGGAAAGCCCTGAGCATTAAAATCGGAAACATTGCAATCGGAGGTAACTCTCCAGTCGCAATTCAATCGATGACGGATACTCCGACTTCTGATATTAATGCAACATTTAATCAAACAACCGAACTTATCGAAGCCGGCTCAGAACTTGTACGTTGGACCGTGAACAATGATGAGGCCGCGCGCGCCGTTCCTGAAATCATTAAACGCCTTCGCGATAAAGGTTTTTTAACTCCCATCATCGGCGATTTCCATTTTAACGGCCACACGCTTCTTTCGAAGCACAAAGAATGCGCAAAACTTCTTGATAAATACCGCATCAATCCGGGGAATGTCGGGCGGGGAAACCGTCACGATGAAAATTTTTCCGCGATTGTCAAAATCGCCATTGATGGCGATAAGGCCATTCGCATTGGCGTCAACTGGGGATCGCTCGACCAAGAACTTTTAACCTTTTTGATGGACAAAAATGCAAAATCAAAAAATCCAAAAAAATCTTCCGATGTCATGTATGAAGCGATGATTCAGAGCGCGCTGCAAAGCGCGGAACTTGCTCAAAAAGTCGGGATAAGAAAAGAAAGAATTATTTTAAGCGTTAAAATGTCTATCCTGCAGGATATGGTCGCCGTCTATCAACGATTGGCTCAAAAATGCGACTACGCGCTTCATTTAGGATTAACGGAGGCGGGAAGTAACGTTCAGGGGGTTTCAGCAAGCTCCGCCGCACTTGCCATTTTATTGCAACAAGGCATTGGAGACACCATTCGCGTTTCGTTAACGCCGCAACCGGGCGTTAAACGTTCACGCGAAGTTGAGGTCTGTAAAAATCTTTTACAATCGATGGGGCTTCGCTATTTCGCGCCGAGCGTCACAAGCTGTCCGGGGTGCGGCCGCACGGCAAGCAATTATTTTCAATATCTCGCCAAAGATATCAATGAGCATATCGAACAGAATATGGCCACTTGGAAGAAGAAATATCCGGGCGTCGAACGGTTAAAGATTGCCGTCATGGGCTGTGTGGTCAATGGCCCGGGAGAAAGCCGTCATGCCGATATCGGAATCAGCCTTCCCGGGACAAGCGAAAAACCTATCGCTCCCGTTTACGTTAATGGAAAGGAATTTAAAATTTTAAAAGGCGAACGCATCAAAGAAGAATTTATTGATATTCTTGAAGCGTACATTAGACAAAAAAACAAATAAATAACTGCATTGTTTAACTTGACTTAATTCCTTTTAAAGGGAGAATAAACGCTTAAGGAAAGGAGGAAAGAATATGAAAAAAATCGGACTTTTTATTTTGGCATTAGCGTTAATCGCAACTTATGCTTTTGCGGATGGAAAAGATGTGACAGTCAAAGGCACGGTCATCGATAATATGTGTGCCACAAAGCATGCAGGCGACGAAGCCGCCATAACAGGACATGACAAAGCTTGCGCGTTAAAATGTGCGGCCGGTGGAAGTGATTATTCCGTTTATTCCGAAGGAAAACTTATAAAGTTAGCCCCGTCATCGAGCGCTGAAGTTACAGAATTCCTAAAAATGGCGGACAGCAAAACAGCTGTGACCATCATGGGGGACGAAACGAGCGACGGCATTATGGTGGAATCGATTAAGAATCAATAAGGTTTTATTTATTGTGTTATAACGGAAAAAGGGCCCCCGCCAAGAATCTTGGCGGGGGCCCTTTTTCATTCTAAGCTAATTTTTACAACGCTTTTAACGCCTCCAAAACTTGATTTTCGTGGCCCTTCGGGCTTACGTTTTCAAAAATCTTCGCAATCCTTCCATCTTTGCCTATGACAAACGTTGTCCGCGCGATTCCCATATAAGACTTTCCAAACATACTTTTTTTAACAATCACACCGTAATCCTTGCACATGGTTTTTGTTTCATCGCTTAAAAGAGTAAACGGCAGATTAAATTTTTGAATAAATTTTTCATGCGATTTGACTCCATCTGCACTCACACCCAAAACAACCGCATTTTTGGCTTCAATATTTTTATTTTTATCGCGAAAGCCGCACGCCTCAACCGTACAACCCGGGGTATCGTCTTTTGGGTAAAAATAAAGAACGACATTTTTACCGCGCAAATCTTTTAACGAAATATTTTTCCCCGCACTTGAGGGAAGGTTGAAATTCGGGGCCGGATCGTTTTCTTGCAATTTATCCATAAAACTCCTTTTGTAAGGAACGGTCGCGACCGTTCCCTACGTTAATACGATTTCCAATTTTTTATTTGAGGATCATAAATCTCTTTAACCAATTTCTCCTGCGGCAAACCGTCTTCGCGCGGCCAAGATGTCACTTCAAGTTTGTTGCCGTCTAAATCATAAAAATAAAGCGACCAGGACTTTTCGCGCTTTTTGGCAAATTCAATTTTGACATTATTTTCTTCAAGCCGCTTAATCATCGCGTCGAAATCTTTCGCGTGGACACGAAACGAAAAATGGTTCGCGCCGACGCCGTCATTTTCAAAATGATGACTGCGTTCCAAATCTTTAGCTTGAATGATTCCAAGAAGGGAAGGCCCGCAGTCAAGAAAATATTCAATTCCCGGCTTCGAAGGTTCGCGTGCAGTCACCTTTAAACCAAAAATTTTCCCATAAAATTCAACCGCTTTATCAATATCGCGGACATTAACGGCAACGTGGTCAAAGCCCTGGACTTGAATCATAAGGAAATGGCCTTTTCGATTTTTCGCTTTTTGAAAATGACATACTTTTTGTAACCTGCTGCTTTCGCAAGAGCGATGCCCTTGTCAAAATCCTTGCCGACATGTGTGGGATCATGCGCGTCAGAACCAAAGGTTAACGGAACACCCGCCTTGTAATAGATTTTAAGATACGCGAGCGAGGGATAAATTTCCTTAACGGGTTTGCGCAAGCCTGACGTATTGATTTCAACTACAACACCGCAATCTTTAAAAACTTTCGCGGTTTGCTCGATTTCCGTCGTCATATCATCCGTCGCGCGGTTACCGAATTTTTTTACCAAGTCCACGTGGCCCATGACATCAAAAAGCCGTGAACGCGCGCTTTGTCGCAGAAGGTCAAAATAATCGCGATAGACTTGATTCACGTCTTTTGAAGTCCATTGATTACGCTCAGCAGGATCATCAAAACCCCATTTTCCCATAAAATGCACGGAGCCAATCACAAAGTCATACGGATACCCGCTTAAAATAGCTTTAGTTTTGTCTTCATATCCCGGAATAAAATCAGCCTCAATTCCGATTTTTATTTTAAGTTTTTTCGCAAAACGCTTTTGAACATCTTCGATCATTCGGTGATAAAGGGGGAGCTGCTCGTAACTCATGGTAATTCCCGGGTCAGCGTGCGAAACGAGAGGCGCGTGGTCTGAGAATCCAATCTCTTTTAAACCCACTTTAATGGCATGTTCGACGTATTCTGAAGGCAATCCCGCGGCGTGGCCGCAGAGGGGGGTGTGCATATGGTAATCGCCGATAAGTTTCATTTTTTCCTTTCTAAATAAAAAAGTATTGTAGCATAATCGTTGCACCCGACAATAAATTTTTCCTGTACAGAAAATTGCCGTCGTGTTATTATTCTTTTCACAAAAAAGGAAGCCACATGGAAAACCAATATCGAGAACTTCTTAAAAAAATCGGCGAAGATGTGAATCGCGACGGCCTTAAAGACACGCCTAAGCGTGCCGCGAAGGCCTTTGAATATCTCACGCAAGGTTATCGGCGCAACATTGCTGATGTCATCAATAACGCAATTTTTGAATCCGACACTGATGAGATGATCATCGTAAAAGATATTGAGCTCTACTCGCTTTGCGAACATCACCTTCTGCCTTTTTTTGGAAAATGCCACGTCGGCTATCTTCCGAAAGGAAAAATCATCGGCCTTTCTAAAGTTGCCCGCATTGTTGATGTTTTCGCCAGACGTCTGCAGGTTCAGGAAAACCTAACTAAACAAATCGCCGAAACACTCATGAAATACACCGGCGCAACCGGCGTCGGCGTTGTTATTGAAGCGCAGCACCTCTGCATGATGATGCGGGGCGTTGAAAAACAAAACTCCGTCATGAAAACGTCCTGCATGCTTGGCGCCTTTCGAAATGAAGTTTCAACCCGCGCTGAATTTTTAAGTCTTATCAAATAATGAAAAATGCCGCGCTTGTAACGGGTGGGGCTGTCCGTATCGGAAAAACGATCGCGCTTCACTTAGCTTCCTTAGGCTACGATATCGCGCTTCACTATAATACATCTCCGGAAGATGCCAAACGAACCGCCAGCGAAATTATAACGCAGGGTGTTTCCTGTAAAATTTTTCGCTGTGATTTTTCAAAAGAAGATCAAGTAAAGAATTTGGTCAAATCCGTTAAAAAAGAATTTCCTCATTTTAATCTTCTTATCAACAGCGCGTCCATTTTTAAAAAATCTGTTTTGAAGAACCTTGATTACGCTCTTTTGGATCAACATTTAACCGTCAATCTTAAAACTCCATACATTCTTTCCTGTGAATTTGCGCGATTGTGCGCTCACGGACAAATTATCAATATTTTGGACACCAATATCACAAAAAACAAAACCGCTTACACGGAATATCTTTTATCTAAAAAAGCCTTAGGCGAACTAACAAAACTTTCTGCCGTCCAGTTTGCACCGGGCATTCGTGTGAATGCCGTTTGTCCCGGGCTTATACTTGCTCCAACAAGCAAGGACAATGATTATTTAAACCGATTGGCCAAGAACATTCCTTTAAAAAAGCGCGGGAATCCTTTAAACGTGGCCCACGCGATTCAATTTTTGACTGAAAACGATTACATCACAGGGCAAATGATTTTCGTTGACGGCGGAGAACATCTTTTATGACGACAATCCGAATAACCGATCTTAAGCTCAAAGCTATTATCGGCACGATGAAGTGGGAACGCGCAACCAAGCAGGCAATTCTTATTAATATTGTTTTTGAATACGATGCCCGCAAGGCTGCTCAAACCGACTCGATTAAACATGCTGTCGATTACAAAACAATCACAAAGCGTATTATAAAGGAAGTCGAAAAGTCAAAATTCCATCTTGTCGAACGCCTTTGTGAGTTTATTTTGTCCATTGTCATGAGCAACAAAGCCGTCAAAAAGGCTGCCGTGCGCGTTGATAAGCCTCGCGCCTTACGTTTTACCAAATCCGTTTCCGCAGAAGCAACTTCCAAGCGTTAAATTACCAAAAGCTTAGAATTTTATCTGCTTTTTGACCAAAAAAAATTTTATTAATTCCTTAACTTATTTAATATCAATGGCTTACATATATTTTGTAAAAAATTTTTCCTTGTCACTTCACCGCTCTCATGTTAACCTTTAGCCAACTTGGGAGGTGTAGTCCATGAGAAAATTAGTGATTATTTCAGCGATTGCGATTCTTATCGGCGTTTTTCCGAAAGGAAAACTTGAAAAGCTAAGCGCCGCCCCGAGCCCAGTGATTACAAAAATGGGGAAGGCGTCTTGGTATTCAAGGCGGTCTCCCGGTATTAACAGAACAACAGCCAGCAACGAAAAATTTGATGACACGGCCATGACCTGCGCCATGTGGGGCGTGCCATTCAATCAGTACGTTAAAGTCACCAACCTTGCCAACGGAAAATCGATTGTTGTTCGCGTCAATGACCGCGGCCCGCATAAACGTTTCGTGAGAACCGGGCGAATCATCGACCTTACCAAAGAAGCCTTTTCAAAACTCGAGCTGACCAAAGAAGGGCTTATCAACGTTCAAATCGAGCTCTTGTAACGCCTTCTTCATTCCCTAAAAAACTTATTTTCTTCTTGCAAAATAAGTCCTGCTTGCTAAGATAGCCCCGCTTCAACTGCTAACTATATAATCTAAGAAGGCTTTATGATTTTAAAAGACCAGGTCGCTTTAATTACCGGTTCAACTCGCGGCATCGGAAAAGAAATTGCCGTTGCCTTTGCCAAAGAGGGAGCAACCGTCGTTATCTGCGGCACAAACATCCAACGTGTCGACCAGGTTACCGCCGAGCTTAAAAGCAAGGGCCTCAAAGCGCTCGGCTGTTCTTGCGACGTGACAAAGTCAGAAATTGTGGAAGAAATGGTCAATAAAATCCTTGACAATTTAAAGTCCATTGATATATTAGTTAACAACGCAGGGATAACCAGCGATAATTTGCTCTTACGCATGAAGGATTCGGACTGGGATAACGTGATGAACGTCAATCTCAAAGGAACCTTCAACTGTACCAAAGCCGTTACAAGACCGATGTTAAAAGCCAAAAAGGGAAAAATCATCAACATGGCTTCGGTAATTGGCCTGACCGGTAACGCAGGACAAGCAAACTACGCGGCGACAAAAGCCGGAATCATAGGCTTCACAAAATCGGTCGCACGAGAGCTTGCTTCACGGGGAATCACCGTAAACGCTGTTGCCCCTGGATACATTCAAACAGAAATGACATCCAAACTAAACGAAAAGACCCGGAGCGAAATCTTGAAAAACATTCCCTTGAATAAATTTGGAACACCCGAAGACGTCGCGAACGTGTGCGTCTTTTTAGCCTCAGGTGAGGCAGATTATATCACCGGACAAACCATTATTGTCGATGGTGGGTTAGCGATATAAATATGGCTGATAAAAAGGAGGCTACACAAATGGCATTAGTTGAAGAAAAAATTAAATCGATCATTGCAGAGCAGCTGGGCGTCAAACCTGAAGAGGTCACTCCTCAGGCATCTTTTATTGACGACTTAGGCGCGGATTCGCTCGACACGGTTGAGCTCATCATGGCCCTTGAAGAGGAATTTAATGTTGAAATTCCCGATGAAGACGCCGAAAAGATGACAACTGTAGGGGATGCGATCAAATACATCGAAAGCAAGACAGCTCACAAATAATTCTCGCTTCTTAATGAAACATTAACCTTTGCCCCGATAGTGCTATCGGGGCAATCGTATATTCAGGGTATGCCAAAACAACGCGTTGTCATCACAGGAATGGGTGTTCTTTCACCCGTGGGAACAGGGACTGATAAGTTCTGGGCGTCGCTTTTGGCCGGAAAAAGCGGCATTCGCCCGATTACGCATTTTGACGCCAGTCAATTTGATTGCAAAATTTCCGGCGATGTCATCGATTATAACCCCCTTGATCACTTTTCAACAAAAGAAGCACGGCACATGTCGCGTTTTGTTCAGTTTGCCGCTGTCGCCACCAAAGAAGCTCTTCTGATGGCAAACCTTGACATGGCTCAGGTTAACCGCGAAAGAGTGGGAGTTTTAGTCGGCTCCGGCATCGGAAGCTTAACCACTATCGAAGAAGAATATAGGAACTTTGCAGCCAAGGGCCCCGGACGCATTTCACCGTTCATGATCCCAAAACTGATTGTTAACGAAGCGGCCGGGCAAGTTTCAATCATGACCGGGGCAACCGGCCCAAGCACCTGCGTTACAACCGCCTGTGCTACAGGAACCAACGCCATCGGCGATGCCTATCGTTTTCTGCAGTATGGCGATGCAGATGTCATGATCGCGGGCGGCACCGAAAG
>CAZBRU010000047.1:4056-8800 GCA_964494585.1 uncultured Planctomycetales bacterium | reverse complement strand
GTTCGTTACGAGACAATCGACGAATACGACGGGCTTTTGCGTGCCATGAATGACACACTTGAACCAACGTTTAAAGAAAAGGTTCCGGAGGGAGAACCCATTATTCAACTGTCAGAGCCGTTTGACGGCGTGGACAATTCTTATGTTTTAACGCCGCTTATCGCAAAATTTTTGCACGCTCACGGATTTCGGGTTGTCACTTTAGTCGGACGAAACAGCGGGCCGAAAATGGGAAATACAGTTTTAGATATCATTTCAAAGCTTGAATTTCCTTGCGCGAAAGGAAATTTTGAATTAGGAAACAAAAAACCTGAATTCGGCTGGTATTTTCATCAAGCGGATTTGTCAAAGGCAATCGACAGGTGGGTTGAAATCCGGCGATTGACCGTTAAGCGGCCTTTTCTTTCGACGCTGGAAAAGTTTTTAAATCCCGCGGGCGCTCACATTTTAATTACATCAGCCTTTCATGCAGCCTATACCGAAAAGATGGTGGCCGTTGCGGAGCGCGCCGCCTTTGGCGGCGCGCTCGTTTTGCGCAGCGGCCAAGAGGGAAGCCTTTCGTTTCCCTTAAACCGCTCCGTAAAAATCCTTTGCTCAACCGAACGCTGTGAAGGCGAATATGTACGCGAGGAAATCGAAATCAATCCGAATGAATTTTTAGAACGCGAAATCCCAATCGATGAAAAATTAACAAATCCCTCCATTACTGAAAATACTCGGCTCATCCGTCAATTTGTAAAAGAAGGAAAATCCGATAATGACTTTTTCAACCAGCGTGTTAAAATAACCTGCCTTGGAATAAAAAGGGCACTGGATGTAATTTTGAAAAAAGGAGCATAACATGTGGTTACGCACCGCAGGACTCATGATGTTTTTAGGTGTTGCCTTGGGGGCTTTTGGTTCGCATGCCTTGCGCGGAAAACTTGATGATTACAGCCTTACCGTCTTTAAAACCGCGGTCATGTATCACTTGATTCACGCGCTCGGACTTTTTATTGTGGCAAATTTAAGTTCACTCATGAATGATTCGCGGATTCAGTGGGCGGGAATTTTTCTTGTGGCCGGCATTATTCTTTTTTCGGGAAGCCTTTATCTTTTGGCCATCACCGGACAAAAATGGCTCGGCGCCATCACGCCTTTGGGCGGACTTTCCTTTCTAACGGCTTGGATTTTAATCGCTTTTTCTGGTTTAAAATAAATGAAAAGCCGCGTTTCTTTTTACACATTCGGATGCCGGCTCAATCAATCTGAGACCGCAAGCCTTCAAAATAATTTTGAAACCAACGGTTACGAAGTTGTGGACTTTAATGAATCCGCGGATATTGTTGTCGTGAATACCTGCACGGTCACCGAAAACGGCGACGCCGACACGCGCCGGTTAGTTAATAAAATTAATCGGTTGAATCCTCGCGCCGCCATCGCGCTCATCGGCTGCCAGGCGCAAACTCAAAAAGAAAAATTAGCGGCACTTCCAAACGTCAAATTAATCGTCGGTAACGCTCGGAAGATGGAACTCGTCGATATTCTGCAAGAAATGGAGCTCACCGAAATTCCTCGCGTCATTGCACCGGCAATCCCTAAAAAAAGTTTCACAATTCCCTTTGAAGGAGCCGACCGTAACCATACCCGCGCCAACTTAAAAATTCAAGACGGCTGTAACTTCTTTTGCACATTCTGCGAAATTCCTTTTGCCCGAGGCCGCGCCCGAAGCCGCGTATTTGAGGATATCGCGCTTGAAGCCAGCGCGCTCGCCGCCGCCGGCCACAAAGAACTGATTTTGACCGGAATAAATTTGGGGACATATTCTTTTGAAGGCAAAACAATCCTTGATGTTGTTGAAAAATTGGAAAAAATCGATGGACTCGAACGCATCCGGATTTCTTCCATCGAACCGACAACTGTTTCTTTTGAAATCGTCGAACGAATGGGAAAAACAAAGCTCTGTCGGTATCTTCATCTGCCTTTACAAAGCGGAAGTGATGATATTTTAAATTTGATGGAACGTAAATACACAACATTCGGATTTTCTGAATTTATTTTAAAAGCGAAAGAAAAAGTACCGGAACTGTGCATCGGAACGGATGTCATCGTCGGCTTCCCGGGGGAGAGTGAAAAGCATTTTGAAGAAACCCTAAACTTCCTTCACCATTTGCCGCTGTCCTATTTTCATGTTTTTAGCTATTCCGACCGCACGTTTAATAAAAGCCGTCATTTTGAAAATAAAATTCCTATTGAAATAATTCAAAAGCGCAGTCAAATCTTGCGCGATTTGAGCCTTCAAAAGCGCGAACTTTTCATGAAAGAACTTCTCGGCACAACTCAAAAAGTTCTCTTTGAAGAAAACAAAAATGGATTTTGGACTGGCTTGACCGACCATTATGTTCGCGTGAATGTTAAAACAAATCTAAATCTTCACAATCAGTTATGTTCTGTTCAACTGGAAAAAGTTGAAGAGCAAAACATTTCAGGACATCTTTCATAAATTAATGACTACCGCAAAACACCTCTTTACTATTTGTACTATTCCTATTTGTATTCTGGTCTTCGGCAACTGTGATGTCGAGGGATCTGCGGCTGTGGCCAAACAGCGTCAAAAGCCCGGTGTGCGAAGTCATCGAACTCACCGTCTCACAACCCAAGAATCAAAACCCGGGATTCCGGAAGATAATCCTTCTTACATGACAGAAAGCCCGGACGCAAGCGCCGGCCCGTTTTTGCCCAGAGAAACTGAAACAGAAAACGCTGAATTTACAAAACCGTCAAAAACTGAAGTCATCTACGATGAAGACCCTAACGAACCAGCGCAGGCACCCGGAGTTCTTGAAAGCAGCCCTCCAAGGCTTAAAAAAAAGACCAAAAAAACACGGCCAAAACCCGCTTCGAACCTTCCTGCGGATCAGCAATTAGCCCAGGCCTGGGCGAGCTTATCCAAATCAAGCCGGGCTTGGCTAAATGTTGATGATGAAAGCATCAAAAAGCAAGTCGTATCAAAATATATCGAACTCTACGGTAAAAAAGGCATTAACATTTCAAAGTCAGCCGAGCACTATGTTTCCCTCATTGATGAAATTCTTCAGGCCAAGCCTGAGTTAGCGTCAAAACCTTTTGTCCAGCTTTTTCAATATATCACCATTATTGAATATGATTTTGGCAGCGGCCAGGACAAAAATATTTTAGCCAAAAACTTGTTAGGCGAGGAAGGTTACGAGGAAAATAAAAAGAGGCTGGGTTTAAAATAAATAAGGAGTCTTCGGTGGACAAATTTACCCTTGTCATTGGCAATAAAAATTATTCATCATGGTCGCTTCGGCCGTGGCTTATGCTGCGCCATTTTCAAATTTCCTTTAAAGAAATTTTAATTCCGCTTGCGCAACCAGACAGTAAACAGAAAATTTTGTCGTATTCCCCGGCAGGAAAAGTTCCCATCTTAATTCATAACGAGCTTGTTGTTTGGGAATCCATCGCGATCGGCGAATATTTGGCGGATTTATTTCCGGGAAAAAATCTTTGGCCGGCTCACAAACAGGCGCGCGCTGTCGCGCGGGCTATTTCCGCTGAAATGCACGCAGGCTTTTTAAATCTTCGCAAGGCCTGTCCCATGAATATCAAACAGGATAAACCGCTCGAGCAAATGACGCCGGAAATCGAAAAAGATGTCCGCCGCATTACAAATCTTTGGGAAGATTGCAGGAAACGTTTTGGTAAAAATAGAAAATTTTTATTCGGCGATTTTTCCATTGCTGATGCCATGTTTGGGCCCATCATCTGGCGCTTTAATAGTTACGGTATTAAAACAACGGGGGGTGCCAAAGATTACTTTGAAGCCATGCTTAATCTTCCCGCCATGAAAGAATGGAAAGAGGCCGCTTTAAAAGAAACTTGGGTTATCGAACACCATTAACGAAAGGATTTTAAAGATGAAAAAGATTATCAAAACCGACAAAGCCCCGCTTCCCGTCGGGCCTTACAATCAAGCCGTGGCCGCCAATAATTTGATTTTTTGTTCGGGACAAATTCCGATTGACCTAAAAACAAATCAAATCACCGGCGCCAATGTGAGCGAACAGGCCAAAATTGTTTTAGAAAATTTAAAAGGGCTTTTGGAAGGCGCGGGCACATCGCTTGACAATGTGGTTAAAACAACCGTATTTTTAAAAAATATGAATGACTTTGCCGCGATGAACGAGGTGTATTCAAAATATTTTAAAAGTGAAAACGCGCCGGCGCGCTCCACAATCGAAGTCGCGCGGCTCCCAAAGGACGCATTGGTTGAAATCGAAGCGGTTGCAACACTAAACTAAATGAAAAAGTATATCCTTGCGATTGACCAAGGCACAACCGGAACGCGCGCGTTTATTTTTGACGCGCAGGGAAAAATCGTTTCAAGCGCCTACCAAGAATTTCCGCAATATTTTCCGAAACCCGGGTGGGTTGAGCACAACGCTGAAGAAATTTGGAATAGCTGTGTTTTCACCATTCAAAAAGCTTTGAGAAACGGAAAAATAAATTCAAGCGCTATCGCCGCAATCGGAATTACAAATCAACGTGAGACAACAGTTCTTTGGGATAAAAAAACTTCCAAACCCGTTTCCCGCGCTATTGTCTGGCAATGCCGTCGGACAACAGATATATGCGTAAAATTAAAAAAACGAGGATTAGAGCCGCTCTTTAAAAGAAAAACCGGCTTGGTTTTGGACCCGTATTTTTCGGGAACAAAAGTAAAATGGCTTTTAGAAAATATTCC
>CAZBRU010000047.1:0-4046 GCA_964494585.1 uncultured Planctomycetales bacterium | reverse complement strand
CGACGAGCGAATCGAGTCGCTCTCGTATGATCAGCTCTGTGGCTTCCCTGTCGAGGACCTGAAACTCGATCACCTCATCAATCGCGGCGGCGAGCGTCTCGGCCAGACCCCAGCGCGATGGCCGCTCGCGCCCGAGACTGCCTGTGCGGCGGCCCTCGCCCTCACCGCCGGAGGAGAATCCGATGTGGGAGGGCTTGCTGTTCTCGCCGACTCGCGACAGCGACATCGCCACCGTCGTGTTCGACAGCGATATCCTCGCGCCCGTCGCGTCGGTACGGATATCACAAATGCGTCGCGCACGCTTCTTTTTAATATTCAAACGCTCAAATGGGATTCTGAACTTTTAAGAATCCTTAATATTCCTTCGCAAATTCTTGCCAAAGTTCAAAATTCCGGAACATTTTTTGGAAAAACCAATGGGAATGCCGCGGGGCTGCCCCGCGGCATTCCCATTACTGCTGTGATGGGCGATCAGCAGGCCGCGCTTTACGGCCAAGGATGCTTCGCGCCCGGCACAATTAAAAATACGTACGGCACAGGATGTTTTCTCTTGCTGAATACCGGCAAAAAAATTGTTTATTCAAAAAAAGGGCTTTTGACAACCGTGGCTGTCGATGCGCTCGGAAAACCCGCGTATGCCCTGGAAGGCGCTGTGTTCATCGCTGGTGCGGTCATTCAATGGCTGCGCGATGGATTAAAAATCATTAAATCTTCAAAAGAAACCGAAAAAGCCATTTCAAAAATTAAAGATACAGACGGAGTTTATTTTGTTCCCGCGTTTACGGGCCTGGGCGCGCCCTATTGGAATTCGAGCGCGCGCGGCGTGATTTGCGGGTTAACGCGCGGCGCGGCACAGGAACATCTCATCCGCGCCGCGCTTGAATCCATCGCCTATCAAACTAAAGATGTTTTTGATATTATGCAAAAGGATTTTGGGAAAAATATCTTTGAACTTAAAGTCGACGGGGGAGCTTGTCAAAATAATTTTTTAATGCAATTTCAGGCCGATATGCTGGGTTGCCGCATCATTCGCCCCAAAGTTGTTGAATCAACGGCTCGCGGCGCGGCACATTTAGCCGGAATTGTTGTCGGCTTATGGAAAGTAAAAGAAATTAACAAATTACAAGAAACTGACCGTGTATTCTCGCCAAGAATGCCCGGCCAAAGACAAAAAACGCTTTACGCTGGATGGCAAAAAGCCGTCCAAAAGGCTTTATGCAGTTAACGCGAGACATCAAAAGCTTTGCCGAGACTGAGTTCGATCTTCTTGTTATCGGGGGAGGCATCAATGGCGCCGCAATTACTAATCTTGCGGCCCATCAAGGCTTGAAAGTCGCGCTGATTGAAAAAGGCGACTTCGCGAGCGGAACATCGAGTAAATCCACAAAACTCATTCACGGCGGAATCCGCTATTTAGAAAACTTTGAATTCGATTTAGTTCACGAAGCCTTGCTTGAGCGCGCGATTCAACTTAAAAAAGCGCCGCACCTTGTTCATCCGATCCGTTTTATCATTCCCGTTTACAAGGGTGACAAAAGGCCTCTTTGGATGATGAAGCTTGGCGTTTTTCTTTATGACAAGTTGGCCGGCAAATATAACATTCAAAAGCATTCCACGCTTAGCAAAACTGAAATTCATTCTCTGGAACCAAATTTAACGCAGGAAAATTTGAAAGGTGGGGTAAGTTATTGGGACGCGCAGATGGACGATGCCAGGCTTTGCCTTGAAAACGTCCTTTCCGGGGTTAAAAGTGGAGCGAAAGTCCTTAATTATACTGAAGTTACAGCATTTCTTAAGAATCCATCCGGTGAAGTCAAGGGCGTGCGAATCCGCGATCTTTTCCACTATCAATACTACGAACTACGCGCCAATCGCGTGATTTGTTGTGCCGGTCCTTGGACAAATTATTTTGTCCGCCTCGACAACCCGCATTCAAAGAAAATTGTGCGCACAACCAAAGGCGTCCATATAGTTTACAAAGGAAAATTAACGAATAACGCCGTTTTATTATCTTCACAAAAAGACAAGCGTATCTTTTTTGTGATTCCCTGGCTTGAAAACACTTTAATCGGCACAACCGACACGGATTTTATCAAACATCCGGACAAAGTCGAAGTTGAACAAAGCGACATTGATTATTTAATGAACGAAACAAAAAGAGCGTTTCCAAATTTGGAATTGAAAAGCGAGAATATCATCACATCCTTTGCCGGGCTTCGGCCGCTCATCCGGACGGGCGGGGTTTTACCATCCAAAGCTTCACGCAAACATTTGATTTTTGAAACAGAATCGGAATTAACTTTTGTCATCGGCGGAAAATATACAACTTACCGCAAAGTCGCCGAAGATTGCCTAAAGAAAATTTACGACATTAACGCAATCGGCGATTTAGAATTGTACGCCGGAGAAAAAATCACGGAAAAACTAGAAGACATTGCGAAGCGCTATGGGATTTCTATTGAAAGCGCGAAAGCCATTCTTGATAAATACGGCAGCCGTTATAAGGACGTGCTTGATTTAATATGGACTGACGCGTCGCTTAAGGAAACTTTTTGCACCTGCACGCCGTTTATTAAAGCGCAGGTCGCTTACGCGGTTCAAGCGGAACTCGCGCAAACCGCCGATGACATTATTTCCCGCCGGCTTTCATTGCAATATCACACCTGTACAGCGAAAAATTGCTCCAAATACATTAACAATTTTATGGCAAACCTTTCTTAAGCATAATATGCATTGGGACAAAACTGTTGAACAAAAATTTAAAGCGATGATTGAAAAAATCCCCATTTTTCTGCGAGGTATCGCTCAAGATAAAGTTTTCAAAAAAGCTGAAATGCTCGCACAAAAAGAAAATCGCGCGGAAGTAAACGAAAAAGATATGGTCGACGCGTTTTTTTCGGAAACACCGTTTGGTTTTCATGGGCCCATGAAAAACGACATGGACTCGTTAAATATCGACTATCAGAAATATGGGCATAGGCGGTGAGTTTACCTAAAAAATACTATCCATCTTTAGACGGATTTCGAACCATCTCCATCTTTTGGGTCATGGCGCACCACATCTCAAGTGCTTTCGAAACAAACCTAAGCGGATGGTTTGGAAAATTTATTTCCTTAGGCAATTTAGGCGTGGATATGTTTTTTGTTATCAGCGGATTTCTTATTACAGGAATTCTTTTGGAGGAACTCAACACAACCGGCACTCTTCACATCAAACAATTTTATGTCCGGCGTTTTTTTAAAATCATTCCTCAATACTACTTTGCTGTTCTTTGCGCCATTCTATTTACTTTTTGTTTTAATTCCTTCAGCCCTGATCCCGCGCAATTTAAGGTTTTCACAGCCAATGCACCGACGGTGATTGCAAGTTATCTCCTTTTCTTTCAGAATTATTTTCATCAAATATTTGGAATCAACGGATACATTGTTCCCTTGCAGCACACATGGTCACTCGCGATTGAAGAACATTTTTATTTGGTTTACCCGCTATGCTTAGGCCTAATTTGCCTTCTCACCAAACAGGTTAGGCTGCGCCGTGTTTTATTTTGGGGCCTGCTTCTTTCGGTCATTATCGGATGCAGCGTGTACAAATTTTATATTTATCGCCATGACCACGACTATGCCATCAACGCGTTTTATACAACACACTTTCGCATTGACGCGCTCGCGGCGGGGTGCGTTTTAAAATTGCTCGAACCTTTCATATGCAAAAATTTGCGTTTTGAAAAACTTGCGTCCTGGATTTTCTTTTTGGCGGGATGCCTGCTGTACATCAATTTGATCAATCGGAATCCTGGGCAGATACGCTGGGATTTTTATACGGTTGCTTATTTGGCGCCGGCCTGCCTTGTAACCGCAGCTCTTTTAGGACACTTGCCGATTCGTGCTTTTCTTGAATACAAACCCGTACGTTTTATCGGCCGAAGTTCTTACGGAATTTATTTGTGGCACTTTATTCTCCTCGCGTTTTTTATGAGCTTTGTGCCGGCAATAGGAAAAGTTTTAGCCATATCTTCTTATTGTGTTGCCGCGATTCTGGTTGGAGT
>CAZBRU010000046.1:6002-8835 GCA_964494585.1 uncultured Planctomycetales bacterium | reverse complement strand
ACAACGCTTTTCCAAACGTCATTTTTTTGTTGCTTTTGTGCCATTTGATCGCCTCGAGCGTTGAGTAGCGGTTCATCTTCTTCATAAAATCTTCAATATTTGCAAAATTGTAATGGATAAATGAATGTGTAAGGTTTCTCCCTCGATAACCCGGAGTGATTTTAATACCCGGATGGACAACATCATATTCGGCTTCAGACCAAACCAAGAAATTTTTTTGATAAAGCCGGATATTCGGATTAGACCAGCCTCCGTATTTTAAACGGGTACTGCCCAGATAATTGATTTTAGGAATCCAGTACGCGACTATCTTGTCCTCAGGTTCTCGAATGACCTGTGTAATTTCATTTTTAAGTTCAGGAGTTGGGCGCTCATCGCAATCCAGCATCATCACCCAATCGTTTTTTGCTTTCGAAGCCCCGAAATTGCGCTGTTTTCCTTCGAGGTCCATATGCCGGGAAAAGATTTTATCCGTGTAACGTTTGGCGATTTCTACAGTTTTGTCTTGGCTGCCGTCATCGACCAAAATAATTTCATCCGCCCAATCAGAAACGCTTTTGAGGCAGTCTTCGATATTTTTTTCTTCGTTTTTTGCTAAAACAATAATCGAAAGAGGTAATTTATCCATTTTTAAGAAGGCCTTTAAGGTTTTCGCAAACGTATTCTATCTGCGTTTTTGTGATGTGCGGAAACATCGGAAGCGAAAGGATTTCGTCCGCGACTTTTTCAGAAACCGGAAAATCCCCCTTTTTATGGTTGAGCTCGGAGTAAGCTTCCTGAAGATGAAGCGGAATAGGGTAATGAACTAAAACGCCGATTCCTTTTTTCTTCAACTCTTCAACAATTCTATCTCGATTTTTAACACGAATCGCAAAGGTTTGAAAAACATGCGTGCGGTCATTTTGAATTTTAGGAGCAATAATGCCGGAAATATTTTTTAACAGTTTACAATAATACGTTGCCGCGTCGGCACGCATTTGATTCCACTGATCAAGCCTTTTAAGCTTCGCGCTTAACACAACCGCTTGAATCGTGTCCATACGGGAATTGTAACCTTTGATTTTGTGTTTGTAGCGGTCTGTGCGGCCGTAATCGCGCAGCATCACGGTTGTTTCAGAAAGTTTTTTGTCGTTGGTCACAACCATCCCCGCGTCGCCGAACGCACCCAGTCCTTTAGTCGGATAAAAACTAAAGCAAGCGATATCGCTTAGAGAGCCGATTTTTTTACCCTTGTACGTCGAGCCGTGAGCCTGCGCCGCGTCCTCAATCACTTTTAAATTATATTTTTTGGCAATCGCGTTAATTTCATCCATATTGGCCGCCTGGCCGTAAATGTGGACAGGGATAATCGCCTTTGTTTTTTTGGTAATGGCTTTTTCTAATTTTTTTGGGTCAATATTGTAAGTGTCTTCTTCAATATCAATAAAAACAGGGGTCGCGCCGGTATAAGAAATGCAAAGAGCGGTCGCAATAAACGTAAAGGCCGGCAAAATGACTTCATCGCCGACATCGATTCCAAGCGCCGCGACTGCCAAATAAAGCGCGTCTGTTCCGGAATTGACGCCAATGCCATATTGAGTGCCGCAGTAAGAGGAAAATTCTTTTTCAAACGCGACTTCTTCTTTTCCTAAAATAAAATCTCCGCGCTTAAAAACTTCCTTGATGCCTTTATCGATTTCCTGTTCAATTATTTTATATTGCGGGTTCAAATCAATAAAAGGAACGGTCATCAATTTAGGTTTTTCTTTCGTCGCGACAGCCATTAGAATAATCCTTTCTCTACTTTTTCGAAAACGTCATTAACAGTCAGCGTATTTAAACAATTCCTGTGTTCGCAGGCAGCCAAGCGGAACCGGCGGTAGCAGGGCTGGCACGGCAAATCTTTTTTAGCAACCAAATGGTTTTCTTTTGGATACGGCCCGTACACGCGTTCATCAACGGGGCCGAAAATCGAAACTGTCCGTACGCCCGCGGCCACAGCCATATGCAAAGGGCCGCCGTCATTCGTTACAACAAGCTGACAGTTCTTCAACATGGCCACAAACTGTCCGATTGCCATTTCGGTAAAAATTCCGGAGGGCTTTTGAGCCATCATTCGGCCCACAGCGACAGGAAGCTCTTTTTCATTTTGGCTTCCCAACAGTATAACCTGGCATTTGGATTTTTCAATAATTTTGTCGGCTAACTGGGCATATTTCTCGAGGGGCCAGCGCTTGTGCAAAGCCTCTTTCCCCCAGCTTGCACCGCCTCCGGGAATCAGCGCCACAATTCTGTTATTAGGTTGAACATTTATATTTTTGAGAGCGTCTTTGGCAAAAATATGGTCCGAATCATTTAAATAAACTTCCAGCCGCGAAGAATCGGCCGGAATATTCAATTCTTTTAACAAATCCAAATAATAGTCAACAACATGCCGCCCTTCGTAACCTTTCAGAGGAATTTTTTTGGTTAAAAAAGGGCTGCGGTTTTTATAATTAAAACCAATACGATGTTTAATGCCTGAAAAAGCCGTTAGAAAATCCACCGAAGAATTTAAAGAAAGGTCTAAAACAACGTCGAACCGTTCCTTTCGAATACACCCAAGCATGCCAAACATCTTTTTTAAAAACTTGAATTTTGATTCTTGAAAAAGCTTATAAAACTCATCGCGCTCATAGGTAAAAACTTTATTGATATGCGGATTATTTTTTAAAAGCGGTTCCGTGCGAAGATTGCCGACATAACCGATAAAACAATCGGGTTTATGTTTTTTGATATTGGCGAGTAACGGCGTCGTAAAAAGTACGTCGCCGATGCCAAAAATATTGATAATCAATATTTTTTTAAAAGTCAT
>CAZBRU010000046.1:0-5902 GCA_964494585.1 uncultured Planctomycetales bacterium | reverse complement strand
AAAGTACGTCGCCGATGCCAAAAATATTGATAATCAATATTTTTTTAAAAGTCATATTAAAAAACCGTTTTATGTTTTTTTGCTTTGAGAATGGAAACGATGTCTTTGACTTTTTGCGACAAATCTTTGCGGCAGATTAAAAGCGCGTCAGGCGTATCCACAATCACAAGGTCTTTTAGACCCACAGGAACGATGAGTCTTTTTTCTCCAAAAATCGAAATATTTTCGCAATTCAAGTGGACCACATCGCCTTTTAAAACATGCCCCTGATTGTCTTTCGGAAGCGCGTCAATCAACGCCTCCCAGCTTCCCAGGTCAGACCAACCGATGTTGTTCGCGGCGACTGTTACGATGCGGCCGGCCTTTTCTAAAATTCCGTAATCGATGGAAATCGACGGAAGCCTTGCCCAAAAACTTTCCACATCTTTTAAATTTTTTCGTTTCGAAAACTCTTTCGACATGGCCGGGAGAAATTTCTTAAATTCTTCCAAAATAACCGACGCCTTCCAAATGAACATGCCGCTGTTCCAAAAATAAACTTTGTTCTTAAAAATTGTTTGCGCCTTCGACAAAGAAGGCTTTTCAAGAAACTTAACCGCTTTTAGGATTTCTTCGCCATCTTGTTTTACTTTTTTGGTTTGAATATATCCATAACCCGTTTCGGGCCTGGCGGGCGCAATGCCGAGTGTCACAAGATAATTTTTCTGAGCCAGATGCACAGCGCGGTCGATTGATTTTAAGAAATCCTTCTCATTTAAAATCAAATGGTCTGACGGAAGCACAACCATTGTTGCATTTTTATTTTTTTGATGAATCCATGCCGCCGCCCAGCAAATGGCCGCAGCCGTATTTTTCCCCTGCGGCTCAAACAAGATATTGCTTTTGGGAATGCCGTGTTTTTTAAGAAGGCCTTCGACCGGTTTAAGATAAGATTTGTTTGTGACAACGAGAACGCGTGACGGAGCGGCTTTCGAACGCATGCGGTGAATCGCGTCTTCGAAAAGCGTGCGCTCGCCTAACATATTTAAAAATTGTTTCGGCTTTTCTTCGCGGCTTAAAGGCCAAAAGCGCGTTCCGCTTCCCCCGGCGAGAATGACAACATAAAGGTTTTTGTTCATAGATTATTCTATCGCGTACTTGATACGTTTTGGAGTTTTATAACGAACTTTTAAAATTTTAAAAGGATGCCACCAATATTTTTTTGTGATCGTTTTTAAATCGTCCCTGCTAAAGGAACTTTTTTGAATTCTCTCCCGCATCACTTTGGGATGACTTCCGAAATAAACCGGAAAACGGTCTAAGTCGCCGAATTTGTAGCGCCCGGTTTCTTTAATCTCTTTGAAATCCTCCGACCAAATCTCGCCCGCGTTTAACCGGCGTTCGGCCATTTCTTCGGAGGAATGCGTCCAGCCGTAATGGTAGAGAAAACAATACGTCGGGCGAACCGAAAGAGGTTTCCCGTCTTTTCGGCGAAACGCAAAGGCGTCCCCATATGACTCAACGGTTCCGTTGTTTCGAATAATTCTGTCTTGCTTCTGATACCACCCTTTATCAATGCGATAACGAAAATGGCTTCCGTAAAAATGAAACCAGTAAAACCGAAGCGCGTCGACATCTTTTTTGTTCAAATAAAAACGCGTCCAAAATTTCAAAAGCCACAAATCCGCTTCGTGAATGACTTCATCGGATTGAAGATAAAATGCCCAATCGCCTTTACATTCTTTTAAAGCAACATTCGTCTGCCCGGAGAGAACCGCCGGCCCATGGCTCATATCCCAAATAGTTTCAACAATCTTGATTTTAGGGCTTTTGATGCTTTGAATCAATTTTAAAGTTTCATCTTCGCTTTTTCCCACATTCACAACAAACTCATCGACAATGGGCAAAATAGAAGTGATGGACTCGACGATAGGATAATGCAGTTTGACCGCATTACGGGCTATTGTAAAACCGCTTATTTTCATTCGATTCCTAAGACTTCAAGCCTTGCATCTAAGATACTTTCGGCAACTTTATTGGAACACATGACATCGAATTGGCAATGTTGGCAGGGGCCTTTTTTTTCGCTCACATCGGCTAAAAACCGGCGCATTTGATTAGAACGTTTTGAAAAGTAAATATTCTTTAGGTTCTGATTTTTGACGTTGCCTAAAATTTCAAGTTTGTGTTCCGGAAAATCAGCGCGCATATTACAGCAGGGAAAAACGTCGCCCGTCCAATCGATATAAAGCCTGACAAAAGGGCTCATGCAGGGTGACGAACGCACGCTTTTAGATAAATTTTTTAAACTTCCTCCCCGGTCCGAACCGTTGTGCTCAAGATCAAAGGCAAAAATCTGTCCAAAAAGTTTTCCGCAGGAAAAATTGTACCGCGCCAAACCTTCCTTGACAGGCAACGCTTCCACTTTTAAGCCCACGCGGCTTATGAACTTTTGGCAAAGCGCGTCCGCCTCTTCCCTTAAATGCGGATCCTCATAATCCGGATAAAGAGAAACAAAAATTTCGCTTAAGCCCGCCTTTTCTAATCTCTCTAATTTTTCCATCGTCACATAGTCGCCGTTCGAATGAAAACCAATCGTCGCGAGCGGAAGTTTTTTCCGGACATAGACCACGCGCTCAAAAATAATGTCGTTGGCCAAAGGCTCGTTGTAGCGCTGCATTTTCACTTCACCTTTAAAACCAAAAGCCGCCAATTCATCAATCACCTTGTTAAACATGGCTTCCGGCATCACCTCTGTTTTGTCCCGCCGGTCCAAGAAAGAATTTGGACAAAAAGAACAGGTACGGTTGCAGTACGCGTGCGTTTCGATTTCAATTCCTAAAAGCTGGTTTTCAAAAAACGCTGTGATATCACTTTCTGAAAAACCCTGCTGGTTAAAATGCATGCGATGCAGCATGCGGCTGAATCTTTCTATTCGAAAAAAATCGCCCATCGCCTTGGCTTGGTCCAACCAAACAAAGAATAGTTTAAAAACTTGATAAAGTTTCTGGGGAGGAGACGCCCTCATTTGAACATATGATGGATATCGCCGTTTTAACTTTTGAATCTTTTTCCGTTCAATAACCGCTAAGGTGTCCATAGACTTTTAATGTTTCAACTCTTCCAGCGTTTTAAGAATCATTTGCTCATATTTTTTTTCAATTTGAGGAACATAGTCGGAAGTTTTATAGGTTTTCATTAAAGCATATTTCAAATAAACATTGAGTTTATAGACAGCTGTCCAAAGGCAGTAGACGAAACCCGTAGGGCCGTCCTTATATCCTTCGCTTTTCTTAATATATCTCTTCCAGAATGCATTCCAGGCGTCTTTAAGCGCTATTTTAAAAGGGTAAGCCTTACCATTATCAAATAAATTTTTAGCTTCAATGGTCGTATACCTTTCCATTTTTTCCAAATATTGTTCCGGGCTGACATAAGAAAAATGCAAAAGGCAGGCCTCGGGATTATCGATTTTAAAAGCCCGTGCGGAATCATTTAACTGAACGCCGGCATGAATGGTTTTACTAAAATTCACCGCGCCTTTTTTATAAAAACGAAGCTGCCGGTCTTGAAATTGTCCGCAGCCGCAATGCTTCATCTCCTCACCCCAGAAATAATTCCTTCGCGGAAGATACGCGGCATTATAAAGATCCTCTTTGGTAATGCGCCGCAGTTCGGCTCTTAAAGGGGCTGTCATCATTTCATCGGCATCTAGATTTAAAATCCAGTCCCCTGTTGTTTGTTCGTAAGCGTATTGCCGCGCGGGCTCACAGTACCCTGTGCGTTCAAAAGAAAAAACTTTATCTGTGTATTCTTTGGTAATAGCAGATGTTGCGTCGTCGCTCTTCATGTCAACGACGACAATCTCATCGGCCCAACGGATACTTTCAAGGCAAGAGCGGATATTTTTAGCCTCGTTTAAAGTGATGATAAAGACGGAAATTTTCATAATATTAATTTTTTAAGAAAACCTGACGATAGACTTCTAATGTTTCTTCGGCTGTTTTTAAAAATGAAAAGTCCTTGCCGCGCAGAAGAGACTTTTCAATGAAAGAGCCGCGCAGGGCACGGTCCGCGAGCATTCTTTCAATATTTTGCGCGATGCTTTTAACATCTTCGGGATTAACCGTCAAAGCGGCCTGGCCGGCAATTTCCGCGCAGGAAGAAACGTTCGATGTGACAACCGGCGCGCCGCAGCTAAAGGCCTCCACAATTGGGAAGCCAAAGCCTTCGTAAAACGAAGGAAAAACAAATACCTCACAAAGATTATATAAATAACGAAGGACGTTATTCTCAACATAACCTAAAAAGAGAACGCTGTTGGTTATGCCTAGCTTCTGGACGACATCTTCCGTGTCTTCGCTCATCCACCCTATCATGCCGGCCACAACAAGAACACCTTTAAATTTTTTGCTTCTTTTTAATTCCGCAAACGCAGAAAGAAGATTCTTCAAATTTTTTCGCGGTTCATTTGTACCGACAAATAAAATGAATTCTTCCGTTATTCCTTTATTCTTTAAGACGGCCTCTGCAGTTTTGCGTTCTTCAGTATCCAAACGATAAAAAATATTTTTATCAACGCCTTGATAAACCAAACTCACCTTGCTTTGATCCAGCTTGAAACACGCGTTTAAATCTTTAATCGTGTTTTGCGAACAACAGATAATTCTATCCGCCCTTTCAACGACGCTGTGCAATTGGCGGTCTGTCAACTCTTTCGCGGACTCAGTGTGGCCCGACGGAAAGAATCGATAAACCAAATCGTGAACGGTTACGATAATTTTTGTATTCTTTATATCAATAAAATCCGGACTCGGGAAGTGGAAAATATCTATCTTGCCCAGTGTCTTTTGTGACCCTGAAGAAAACCAATCGGCCTTAACGGAGAAGTTTTTTGCCGGCGCCCTCGGCAAACGGCGTTTAAAATCAAAGAGATTTTTTTGCGCGTAGAGAGAGTATTCATTTTGCCGGTCAATCTTGGCTAAACAGTCAACCAAGTTATAGGCATACCGGCCAATCCCTGTGTATTGCTTCTTTAAAAATGACCGGCAATTGATGGCGATACGCATTTTAAAAGCGATAGTTACAATTTTACGGCTTCGACATAAAGCGTTTCGATTTCTCGGGCAGGCAATTCGATTTTTTCAAGGTCGGGAATCTGCCCTTCGATGAGACTGACCTTCTTAACATGTGAAAAACCCGCCGCCTCCAAACTGTGTTTGAGCGTTTCAAAATCATAAAACCATTTATGCGACCCGCCGCTGTCGTAGGCTTTCGCGGCTAGAATTCCGCCGGGTGTCGCGGCGTTTTTAAACGTGCAGGCCTCGCGGATAAGCGGATGATTAAAAAATTCTTGGTTTTTTGTTATATAACTGTGAATGTAAATCCCCAAATCGGGACAGCTAATACGAATAATGCCGTTTGTTTTCATGACCCGAAATGCTTCTTTAAAAAAATCCAAGCCGTCATTGAGATCCAAATGTTCGATAAAATGGCTTCCCGCGATAAATTGAATCGAAGAATCATCAAAAGGCAGCTTTTTTCGAACATCGTAATTAAGCCACAGGCTTCCATCCATATTTCGAATTTCGCCGTACCTTTCGCGCGGTTCATAAGTCATATTGAGCCAGCCCCTGACAATCATTTTGCCGCATCCCACGTGCAGGCGGTCAATGCGCAATTTCCGCAGCTGCTTCAACAAGCGCGTTCTGTTGAACCGTGTGTAGCGCAGCAACAGGGCTGAAGAAGCAAGATTCAAGAATCCTCTTGTCTTCATGACTCTTTTTTTAAAAACGTTTGATTTAGGCATGAGCGGCTAAGAATTTTCTGACAACATCAAGCGCAAATTTAAGATTTTCAACTCTCAAATCCTGATGAACTCCGATATGAAGCCCGTGGGTTCCAAAATATTCGGCATTTGGAA
>CAZBRU010000045.1:0-8889 GCA_964494585.1 uncultured Planctomycetales bacterium | reverse complement strand
AAAATTATGGGCAGCGTAAATTTTTTTTCAATTGTTTTTTGCAGCCGCAGGGTAGTCCATACCGCGGTATTTTTTCTATGAACGGCAATCAATTTGTCCACCGCCCATAATTCCGGTTTATTCATTAAAATTGATTCCTTTTAATTCCAATATTTTCATGATATCTCCAACTCCCTTAACAGAAACAGCTTCTTCTGGTTTCATATGATAACCAAATGTCTCCGCGCAGCCGACCGCCAAAGCTACGACAGCTAAGGAATCCCACGTATTCACCTCTTTTTTCAGCAAGTCAAACCGAAACTCCCCATCGCTTAAAAGCAGTACTTCAATCAGCAGGCTTTTAAGTTTTTCTTTATTGGTCATGGATTATATTCTCTGTCTCCAAAAAATTTTTGAATTTGCATTTCCTTTAAGGGCTAAGGTATCGACCTTCCCGTTTGGCAAAGCAGGAAGCGCGGGCATGCCTTCTATTCGAAGCGGCCAGTGAGGCCTGGGATGATTTTTACGAAAGGCCTGTAAAATATTTTGCACCTGTTCTTCGAGAGGCACCGGCGCCAAGGCAAGCACGTGCCCGTCTTCGCCGGAGGTGTCTTTTTCCCTATAAAAAGCTAAATCTCCGCGCCAATGCGCATTCACTGTTTCAAACAATTGTGGAATTGAAATTTTTTCCCCATATCTCTTAAAAATTTCATTGCTCCTGCCTTTGATGCGCCAATAATTATTATCGAGCTTTTCACCATAATCACCCGACGGCAGCCAATCCTCGTCGGAGGGAATACGCACACCGGAGTCATCATAAAAACCCACTGCCCGGTATGGACTTCGAAATAAAATTTCTCCATCCCCGCCCGTTTTCAACTCCACCCCGGGAAGAGGACGGCCAATATTGCTTGCTTCATTGCTATCTTCAAGCGGCCTGCAGGTTAACCTGGGCATAGCTTCCGCGCAGCCGTAATTATTAAATATTCGCGCATTGGGGAAAAATTTCTTGATGGCTGCCATGTCATTCTGCGGAAATATTCCCCCGGCGAAATGCAGGCGGATAACACCCGGGAAACTGACACTCGCCCCATAATTATTTATCAAAAGAGGGACTTGCGCCCCAATCAAACAAAGCATCCCGTCCTGGGCCTCTAAAAGACATTTTTTTAACTGGTCCGGCTGACTGAAGCCTCCGGACATAACCAGTTTCCGATTCATCACCCTTGACCACAGCCATTGGTTTACAAAACCAAAACAATAAGAAAGGGGTAACGCCAATATGGTTTGTTTGACAGGTTCATTATCCTGCACATCGTGAATGACACGGGCCAATTCTTCAGAGCGCTCTCGTGAACCGACAACAAGCTTAGGCTGTCCCGTACTGCCTGATGTCAGAAGGATAAAATGTTTTTTGAAAAAAACTTTTGGGAAATGGGCCACACTGTGCTCTACCCACTCTTTAGTTACGCTGGTCCGCTGAGGCAATAAAACAAATGTGCGCGGATCATCCCAAGCTTTATCAAGCCTTGTGATGTCTTCGCCAATTTCATTTTCATCAATAAAATGCATGAAAATACCTCGTTCATTTCTTTAACAGCCCCACAACCGCGTTGATGCTCTCTTTCGTTAAACTCAAACTGCACGGCACATTTAAGGTCATCGCTAACATGTTATGGGCTTTTTCAATTTTATAAGCCTGGCATTTCTGATACGGCCTTTGCAAATGATTCAAATACCACAAGGGACGAACCTCAATATTTTTCCGATGAAACAATTGCAGCAGCTGATCGCGGCCGCGGCCATAAGTATTTTTATCGATTTGCAGAGCGTACATCCAATAATTATTTTCAGCGTACAACGGCGTTTCGGCCAAACACAAGCCGTCTATCTGGTCAATTTGTGTTTTATAAATTTGATAGTTGGCTCTCTTTCGTTGAACAAAGTCATTTAAACAGCTTAACTGCGCCGCGCCGAGAGCCGCCTGAATGTTACTTAATCGATAGTTAAACCCAATTTCATGGTGGAGGTAATAAATTCCGTCATCCTTGGCCTGGTTGGTCAAGTATTTGGCTTTCCTCGCATAACGGGAATCATTGGTGACCATCATTCCCCCGCCCCCGGCGGTAATAATTTTATTGCCGTTAAACGAAAAACACCCTATGTCTCCTACAGTACCGGTATGCAAACGGCTTAAAGATTTTTTATAAAATGTCCCTAAACTTTCCGTGGCATCTTCAATGACCGCGATGTTTCGTTCTTTGCAAATATCAATCAATGGGTACAGGTCAACCGCGTTGCCAAAAACATGGACAACGATAATCGCGCGGATTTTTTTTCCGGTTCTCTTATTAACGGTAAATCCGTTTTTAAAAATTGTTTCGTTTTTGATAAACCCAAGCGTTTTTTCAGTATCGATATTATAATAATCGTCGCAATCCATAAAAACGGGGTTGGCATTCACGTACCGCACGGCATTGACGGGTGCTATAAAGGTCACCGTCGGAACAATCACCTCTTCACCGGGCTTGACTCCGGTGACCAGCAGGGCCGCATGCAAGGCGGCGGTGCCGCTCGCGGTCGCAACGGCAAACCTTGCCTTGGTATACCGGCAAATATCTTGCTCGAACGCCTCCACCTGCGGCCCCGACGAGGAGACCCAGCCGGTGTCAAAACAGCGCTTGACCTGTTTCCACTCATGACCCGCAAGATACGGCTCAGAAAGACTAATCTTTTTTTTAGACATGACCGCCATGGGATTTATCCGCGTTCATTTAAGCTTTTCTTCCGACAAAACTTAACACCCTTAAATCCTCATCAGGATGACCTGTCTTTAATAATTCTATTTCTGTTAAAGAAAAACCCGCGGACTTTAAAATTCCCGGATAATTATGGATAAACATCTTGTCCCGAAAAAGCACGCTAGGTTTCGTTTCTTCAGAAAACTCATAGGGCTTAAAGGTTTCCCGGCTCATCCCTGTTTGTTCCGCCCCAATGATATATTTAAACCCTGCCTCAGCAACGGATTTGTATAATTTCTCAATAAAACCCTGCGATAAAAGACAAAGTGTTCTCGTGTGAAAAAAAACGCCGTTATCGAATCTTCGTTTTTTCAGCAATTCGAATATGTCGCCGGCGATAAATTCCATATTATTTAATTTCGGGAAAGCATATTCATTATACAATTTCGTAAAACTGGACCGGTCAATCCCTGTAAAATTAACTTTGGGAAATGATTTTGCTAAAAGACTGTCGATATGCGCGTAAGAAACCCCAAAATTAAGAAATGTTGTTATCCCTTTATCCGCGCTTAAGACATCCGACAACATTTTTACCAAATGCCCATAAAGAAGCCCGGACTCTGAATTCTTAAAATGGCCGTTTTTAATCTGCTGATGATAATCATACGCCGTGACAAGCTCCACAACCTCATCGGCATATCCATAGGACGACCCAAACTGTTGAGGCAAGGGGTCGTTTTCCATTTGAAGATATTTTTGCCTTTTGGCCTCTCTTTCGCCCAGATTTCCCAATACAACAAGCCGATGGCCAAAAAAACGCAGGCCCTTTCCTACAATCGGCATTTTATGGATCAATTTTCCGATTCCCAATTGTGAAAATTCTTTCAAATACCAAATGGGAGAAACCTTTAACTTAATATCTTTCAATGAAGAATTAGACATATGGTTGTGCCTGTTAAATGCTGTATTGGTTAACTTTATAAAGCTTTAAATTTTCCTTTTGGCGAAACCACTCAATGGTTTTTTGAAGTCCATGGTCAAGAGAATACCGCGGCCGCCAGCCGGTCAATTCCTTAATCACGGCATTAGAACCAAGGAGGTGAAAAACTTCGCTCTTCGCCGGGCGCAGTCTTTTGCCGTCTTTGACAACGGCGGCTTTAGGATTGATGAGCCGAATTAAAGTTTCAGATAACTCTTCAATGGAAATTCCCTTGCCGGTCGCGATATTCATTTCTCGGCCGCAAACATTTCCACTTTCCGCAATCGTCAAAAATGCGGCCACCGTATCTTCCACAAAAACAAAATCCCGTTTTGGCGTGAGATTTCCTAAATCGATTTTTGTTTTTCCGGCCAAAAGCTGGGTGATAATCGTTGGAATAACGGCCCGCGTTGACTGGCGAGGCCCGTAGGTATTGAAAGGACGGACAATCGCGACCGGAAGATTAAAACTGCGATAAAAAGATTCGCTTAAAGAATCCGCGGCAATTTTTGTCGCCGAGTAAGGCGATTGTCCCTGGCGCGGATGTTTTTCATCAATCGGCGTGTACAAAGCTGTGCCGTAGACTTCGGACGTTGAGGTGACTAAAATTTTTTTTGTTTTTAATTCACGCGCCGCCTGCAGGATATTGAGCGTTCCTTTGATATTCGTTTCGACATATTGGCTTGGAGAATAATACGAATAGGGAATTCCGATTAAGGCCGCCAAATGAAAAACAATATCAATGCCCTCCATCGATGTTTTAACGCCGTGCGGATCACGGATGTCTCCCATGAAAATATCGAGTTTGCCGAGTTTTTCTTTTGAAAAAGAATCCAGCCATCCTAAATGCCCAAAAGAATTGTAATAACAAAATGCCCTGACATCAGCCCCCGCTTTCAAAAGTCCATCGACCAAATGGCTTCCGATAAAGCCGTCCGCGCCCGTCACTAAAACTTTTTTATTTTTTATTTTCACGTGTTTTTACCTCTAAAACATTAAGCGTTTTTATACAACTGAAAATAGGCCTTTTCTTTAAGCAGTAAATCTTGATGACTCCCCTGCTCGGCAATTTGCCCGCCTTAAAGAACAATAATTTTATCCGCGTGCTGAACTGTGGAAAGCCGATGGGCAATAATCAAAACGGTTGTATTCTGAGAAATATTATTGATTGCCTCCTGAATAATTTTTTCAGAAATGTTATCAAGGGAACTCGTGGCTTCATCTAAAATAAGAATCTGCGGCGCGCGCAGCATGGCGCGCGCGATCGCGAGGCGCTGCCTTTGCCCGCCGGAGAGCTTCATTCCCGCGTCCCCAACCTTAGTGCCATATCCATGTTCTGTGCCTGAAATAAATTCATGGGCATTGGCAAGCTTTGCGGCCTGAATCACTTCCTCTTTAGAATAATTGGCACGGCCAAAACAAATATTTTCCCCGATCGTTCCATTAAAAATAAAAGTTTCCTGGCTCACATAACCAACTTTACTTAAATAAGACTCTGCCGTTAAATCCCAAACGTCCGTGCCGTCTATAAAAATCTGCCCTTCATGGGGTTCATAAAGCCTTAAAAGAAGATTAACAATCGTTGTTTTCCCGGAGCCCGAAGGCCCAACGATGGCGGTCATTTTTCCTTTTTGAATATTAAAAGAAAGATCTTTTAAAAGAGGATCAATCATTCCTTCGTGCCTAAACGACACCTTATGAAACGCGATCTCTTTTTCAAAATCTCTTGATGTCTTTTCACCATCCTTGCGCCCTTCGATAGGCTGACAGAGAAGGTTATAAACAATTTTTGTATCGGGCATATACCGCGCAATCGCGACCGCATCACCCGCGATAAGATTAAGGTATGGAATGAGGCGCAGCGCCACCATGGCAAAAGTTCCGAGCAAAGGAATAACGGAAACAATATTGACTGAATTTTTCAGCCCAAAGAAAATCCCGATAAAAGCAAAGCACATAAAAAAATAAATTTGAGCACACTGTCCGGCATCGCCCGGCCCATCATGACCTTATAACTGTAAAGCGCGCTTTGATGGACCGCGTGGTCATATTTTTCTTTCCAATAGTTCAGGTTCAAAAACGCTTTGATGGTCTTAATCCCTGTAATAAATTCATTAAGAATAATATTTTTTTTGCGGTCTTCCTCCACCCAAAGATGAGAATAGCGGTTAACTAAACTCTTCGTCAACCGTCGGATATAAACAAGATAAAAAAAGCTGACAAAAAGAATAAGGCACATCCCCTGCCACGCTAAAATAAACAGCAAAACAGTGAAAAATACCGTCGTCATAAAACTATTAATCATACGAATCGCATAAAAAACATTGCTCGAAACGCCGGTGGGGGCAACGGTGCCCGAATACACCAGCCGTCCCTGCTGATTTTCCAGGAAAAAGTCATAGTCAGCTGATAAATATTTTTCAAAAATTCTTTTTTGATGATCAGCCACAATTTTCGTAATCAGTTTGCTCGCCCAGATATTATAAACAAGCTTAAACGCCATCGCTAAGGTGGTTAAAACCATGAGCAAAAGACAAGAAGCCACAAAAAAATTCTTTTGCCCAAAGAGATTTAAAATAGTCTCGATGAATTGCAAACTCGTTCCCTTGGCTTCAAGATTGAGTCCATAGTTGATAATCGGGTACAACCCGGCCAAATTTAATGATTCAAAAAGGCTGGAAAGAATCATCAACGCAACGACAAAAATCATTTGAGATTTATAAGGCTTAAAAAAATACCAAAGGATTTTTAAATCGTCTTTTGCTGTGGTGATAGTCGACATAGTTTATTTTTTGTGCTGATACTCTAACGGCTCTTTTTGAATGTCCTGCCAATTCTCCTCAACCCAATCCACCACGCCGGCAAGGCCTTCGTCCAAAGAAATTTTCGCGCTCCAGTTAAATTCCTTTTGCGCTCTCGCGGAATCGATAACATACGCGGCGTCTTGGCCGAGACGGTCGGCCACATTTTCCGTTGAACTTTTAAAGTCACGATTCATCTTTTGACAAATTTTTTCAACAATGCTTTTGACGCTATGTCCTTGTGGCGGCGAAAGGTGATAAATACTTCCCGGTTTTCCGTTTAACAACGCAAGCCACTCACCTTTTGAAACATCTCTGATGTGAATATAGGATTTCACGGCCTCGCCGCCGCCATGAAGCTGGATTGTTCGATTAAGTTTTAAATTAATCACCGTGCGCGGAATGATTTTAAAAAGCTGCTGGTGCGCGCCGTAAACGTTAGTCGCGCGGATCATCACCAGCGGAAAATGAAAATTTTTCACAAGTGTAAATAAAAAAAGATCTCCCGCCGCCTTCGATACCGCGTACGGCGTGCTCGGATTAAGCGGCGCTTCTTCTTTAACGGTACCGACACAATTTCCGTAAACTTCCGGCGAAGAAATATGCAAATAGCGCTTCAAATATTTTCTATCTTTAAGCGCGTGGCCTAAACGCGCGATCGCGACCGCGTTCGTTTGAAACCAATGATCCGGATTAATCCAACTCGGGCCCACTTCGCTTTGAGCCGCGAAATTCACAATATATTCAGGTTGAAACGAATCAAACAAAGAAATCATGTCTGAAGAATCATTATTCAAATCCAGCTGATGAAATTTAAACGCGGCGTTCTTTCGCTTTTTATAAGGCAAAAATATGGCACTTTTTTCCGGAGAACGGCTGATGCCGATGACTTCATTGTCTTTGTCTTCCAACAAAAAATCGACGAAATCACTTCCGGAAAATGAATTGCTTCCAATAACGGCTATTTTTCGTTTGGCTGACATAAATTTTCCTAAAACGGCCCCGTAAAACTTTTATCCGGAACATCGAAATGAATAAATTCAGCTGCTTGCTCGAGCAAGGCCTCGTCGCTCGCGCCTAACATTTTTTTAGCGCAGGCGGCAATATCGACGGCACGCGGATAAAACTTTTTAGCGAGCGCGGGACTGCTTGGCGACGGACATTCCGGCGATGTGATGCGAACCGGAGGAGATTTTAAAGCGTGCAAAGCTTTTTCACAGACACACGCCACAACTTCACTCGCGAAGCTGCACATTTTCCAGCTAGTGTCCACCGCGATAAGCCGTCCGGTTTTTTGAACGGACTTGATAATCGCTTGCTCATCGAGCGGCCTTATCGTGCGCACATCAATGATTTCGGCATGAATATTTCTTTTTTGCAGTAATTCCGCCGCCTTTAAAGCTTCGAGTGCCATATAGGAATTTGCCACAATCGTGACATCCTTGCCTTCTTTCATCACGTTCGCTTCGCCTAAAGGAATCGAATAATATTCTTTTGGAACAATTCCAGAAATATTGTAAAGCCAGCGGTGTTCAATAAAAATCACAGGATTACTATCTTCAATGCTTGCGATTAGTAATCCTTTGGCATCGAAAGGAGTTGTCGGCATCACAACTTTTAGCCCCGGAATATGCGCAAACCAAGACTGCAAACTCTGCGCGTGCTGCGGCCCCTGTCCCCACCCGCGTCCCACAATCAAACGAATCACGAGCGGCACTTTCATTTTTCCGCCGAACATGTAATGCCATTTGGCGGCTTGATTGACGATTTGTTCAACGGCTAAAAGAGCAAAATCTATTCTTTGATGCGTCATCATCGGCCGCATGCCGTTAAGCGCGGAACCGATCGCAACGCCGGTCATTGCATTTTCAGAAGTCGGCATGTCAAAGACGCGTTCTTTCCCGTATTTTTCCTGAAGGCCAGTTGTGCTTCCAAAGATTCCTTTTAAATCAGCGACACCCAAACCCATAAGATACACAGACGGATCTTTTTCCATCATTTGATCGGCGGCTTCGTGAAGCGCTTCGTAAAATTTGATTTCTCTTGGCATTTTATTCTCAGGATGCGTAAACATCGTTCAATAAAAGCTCTTCTTTCGGAAAAGGACTTTCTTTGGCAAAGGAAACAGCTTCTTTGATTTCTTGATTAATTTGCGCCGTCATCTCTTTAAGCTCTTTTTCATCTAAAAGTTTCTTTTCTATTAATATTTTCTTGAATTGTTCTATCGGGCAATTCTTCATCCATTCTTCAACTTCTTTTGTCTGCCGCAGTCCCGCCGGATGATCGTAGGTATGTCCGCAGTGTTCGCGAAAACGATACGTTGTAAATTCAAAAAACGCGGGCCCGCCGCCTTCGCGCGCTTTTTCAATAGCCGGCTTTGTGAGTTCAT
>CAZBRU010000044.1:7709-8969 GCA_964494585.1 uncultured Planctomycetales bacterium | reverse complement strand
CCCACCACCGCGCCTTTTTCCGTCGTAGTACAACCAACAACAAAAACTAATAAACTTATCATTAGAACACGTTTCATAACACCAACCTCCTTACGTTTAATTTAGACTATTTTATTCTAAAAACTTTTTTAAACACATTGAATTGCCACAACCACAAACCGCTAAAGACAATGATAGGAATCGCAAAGAATTTAACGAAGATTTGAAATAAGAGGTACTTGTGAAACGGCGAATAGACGTAACAAAGAAGGATTACCCCTAAAACAATATGCGTCCAACGAAAAACCGTGCGAATCTTTTTTTCTGTCGTTGACATTATTTTTTTACCCTTTTAACCTTTTCCCATGTCTCGCGCTCGCCTTGAACGACACGGAAAAAAGGATGCACCGTGATTTTTTTAACGCGTATAAGCTTACCGTGATTTTCGGGAGACCTCAATTTTAATTTTTCTTTTAAGTGATTAAATTCGTGATGAAGCTGGCCGTGGGTTACCTTTAAAGACGCGCATTCTCCGTCCTGAAAAAGAATTTTTTTCTTTTTAAATTTAAATCCGCGTTTTAAAGCTTCATTATGAATGGTGGCCAAATAACAGCCGATCGCTAAAAGCGGAGAGCCGTGTTTTTTAAAGCGTTCCAGCTGAGGATGGTTTTTGTAACCCTTAGTTTTTCCAAGCAAAACTTTTTGCGCGAGCAGGGTTTCACGCCAAAGCGCAACGATGCCTTTTGTGTCAAGATACTGGGGATGAATCGACCATAAACGCATAAGTATTTTTTAGTATAACAGAGAACGACTTTCCTATCATTTGCCTTCTTTAATTTTTCGCGTGGGCCAGTTTTCAAAAACAAAATCAGGCTTAATGAGAGAATCGTAATTTTTGGGAATAGCGGCCGGAAAAGTAACGACATCCCATGTGCCTGCCGACGCGCGCTTGGTCATTTCAACGATTCCTTTCACAAATCCCGAAAAAAGCCAAGCCGAAATGTGAAGCGTTTTCTCCGAGCCCTTGATCCAATAGCGGCGGATTTCTTTGACGATTTCAACGGGTGATGTCGCGACATTCATAATACCGCGAGAAAACTTTTTCGCGGGATTATTTTCAGCAAAAACAATCTGCGAAGATAAGAGAAAAATTAAGAGAAGTGAAAAAGTTTTTTTCATTTCACCTTCGCCTGGCCATGCCCACCCACGGCGGATCGCCGGGAAATTTCCATTCGACGGGCGGAAAACTACCCTCCCCTTTCAAATTTTGATCCAAATGCA
>CAZBRU010000044.1:0-7609 GCA_964494585.1 uncultured Planctomycetales bacterium | reverse complement strand
CGTGAAGAATTTTTGAAACTTCAAGGCGCGAGCGAAGATGAGGGCTTAATTTAGTTTTCTTATCGCCAAGGCCTCCTAAATAAATGATGCGTTTAAGATGTTGTAACTCTGCGGCTTTGATCATGTTGCCGGCGGCTTTTCGGTCGGCCTCTTCAAAATTTCTTTGCCGCGGATTCATGGAATGAACCAGATAAAAAGCAACATCACAGCCTTCGCAGGCTTTCGAAAGAGAATTTAAATCAAAAACATCGACGGGAAAAAGTTCAACCCTCGAATGAGAGGCCCAGGGCTTGAGTTTTAAATATTCTAAAGAACGTGCCGCCGCCCGCACAGAATAACCTTTTTGAAGTAAAACGGCAATCAGGCGCGAACCGACATATCCTGAAGCTCCAAGAACAAGAATCTTTCCTGAAGGCACGCACTGCCTCCTTAGGTTAATGAGTTTTAAAAACTTTTTCTTTAAGGCCCGAATCAACCGGATGCGGCCCCATCCATACAGAAAACAAAGCTTTTGCTAAATCCGCGCCTTCCATTGTTCCAACAAGCCGATTGTTATAAATAAATTTTGTCGCCGTGCCCGGCGTATAGCTTAACGCGTAACGGTCACCCGGCTTGATGTCAATGAAATAACGTTCAAGCACGGGAAAACGATTTTTAAGACGGGCGAATTCAGCGGGTTTAAGATTTTCGCGCATTTTAGCGACGGTGCAGTCAAAAAGTCTTCGGCCGGAAACATGGATGAAATAAGAAACTTCAATGCGTTTTGGAACATCGCTTTCTGCTTGACTTCCGGTAACACCTTTTGGCAGATAAAATCCAGCGATAAATGTTTTCATAAAGAAAACCGTGTGCAATTTTGTGCAGCGCAGTTCAAGTTTTGCCCCCTGCTCTTCATAGGTGTCGGGGAAATTGACATTTTGCCATTGCATTGCAAAAAGAAGTGCCGGTGTTGTTAAAAATAAATATAAAATCGCAAGGAGAGAAATTTTTTGTTTGAAATTTTTATGAAAAGAGGGCATGTGTAATTTTAATTTAAATCAAAAAGCAAAAATTCAGAAGAGTCCGGCGTTTTCAATTCGATTGCTTTTTCTTCGCTTATGGCCGCGCCGTCGCCGGCGGATAATTTTTGGTTATTAATCTGTAACGAGCCGCGGACAACTTGAATCCATCCGTAGCGTCCTTTTGAAAAGTCATAAGAAATGACTTCTTTGCCTTCGAGTAAAGCTGTAAACAGTCTTACATTCTGATGAATCTTTAACGAATCGTTTTCTGCATCGGAAGAAACTAAAAGCTGCAGTTTTCCCTTATTCTTTTTTAAATCAAACGATTTTTGCTGATAACTGGGTTTTAAATTTTTTTGATCGGGGAAAATCCAAATTTGGAGAAGATGCACGGCATCTTTTTTGAAATGGTTAAATTCACTATGCGTTACGCCGCTTCCGGCGCTCATCATTTGAATTTCGCCGGGACGAATAACAGAGCCCGTACCCATACTGTCTTTGTGCGCTAATTCTCCGTCGATCACATACGTGATAATTTCCATATCACGGTGCGGATGCTCTCCGAATCCTTCGCCGGATTTTACCCAATCTTCGTTAATCACACGAAGCGATCGAAATTCCATAAATTTTGAATCATAATAATCCGCGAATGAAAAGGTATGATAACTTTCGAGCCATCCATGTTGGGCGTGGCCGCGTTCTTTCGATTTTCGTATTTGGATCATAATTTACGCTTTCTATCCGACCAAAGACTCCTGCGGTACGACTTCAAGCGTGAGTTTCTCAAAATTTCGAATCACTGTTAAAAGGGCTTTTTTACCGATGCGCTCTTCGGTTAAAATTCTATGCAAATCATCGATTCCTAAAACAATGTTTTCATCAATTCCTATAATAATATCTCCTTCAAAAAGCCGCGCACTGCCTGCGGGACTATTTTTGTCAATCGCGACAACCAGCACGCCGCTTTTGGTGGCCGTATTTTGAAAATGCACCATGCCCTCGGGAAGCAAGACATCTTGGCCCGCGATGCCGATAAATCCCCGGCGAATGCGGCCGTACTGAATCAAAGGCCCGGCAATCATTCTGGCAGTGTTGCTTGGAATCGCGAAGCAAATTCCCTGCGCCGGCAAAATAATGGCGGTATTGACGCCGATGACTTCACCACGTGAATTGGCAAGCGGCCCGCCTGAATTTCCGGGGTTCAATGCGGCGTCGGTTTGAATCACATGATCAATGAGCCGCCCTGATGTTGAGCGAATGGAGCGGCCCAAGGCGCTCACAATACCGGCTGTGACCGTGCACTGGAAACCGTAAGGATTACCAATCGCGATGACCAATTGGCCGGCGCGGAGCGTTTTAGAGTCGCCTAAATTCGCGGCTTTTAAATTTGCGGCGTGAATGCGCACAACCGCTAAATCCGTATGCGGATCATTACCGACAACATCGGCCTCAAAACGCCGCCCGTCTAAAAGCGTCACTTCAATTCTGCTGGCTTTATGAATCACGTGGCTGTTTGTCAAAACAAATCCGTCCGGCGTAAAAATAAATCCTGAGCCGCTCCCTTTGGCTTCTTGAGAAACCCAGGCGTTCGCGTTTCGTCTTTGATGAGCCACGTCAATATTGACAACAGACGGGCTTACCATATCGACAACACTGCTCACAGCTTTAGAATAACTATCTAAAAGCCCGTCGTCTGAAATGTTATTTGAAAAATTGTCCACGCAAATCACATCCTTTTGTTTATCGGTTAAGTCTTTCGGTTACGAAGCCCGTTTCGTCTAAAAGCTACGTTATTCGTTTTTAAAATAACCTTACCTTAACCGCCTAACGATACGGGCTTCGTAACCTTAACCGTTAAACGATTATTTCTGCATCATTTGTCCCGAAACCGGACATATCATACCGCTTTTACCCATACACTTGCCGGCGGAGAAAAATCCGTAAGCCGCGGCCGCGATCAAAAGCCCAAAAACAAGTCCGATAAAAAACTTTTTCCCGCATCCGCAGCAGCCTGAACTGCCGCATGATTCGCCTTTTTTCTCGTCCATCGTACTCCTCCTTAGATTAACGGTTAACTATTTTTACCCTTTAAACAAAACTTGAACATACCTTTTAAAATGTTCCAGATTTTTTTCCATCACCCTTTTATCCTGTTTGGCTTTCCCTAAAATTTCGGAGCCTTCCACAATCGAAATGAAATATTCGGCCAGATCTTTTGTGTTGAGCGAACTTCTCTTGATATATTTATCTTTAGCTTCGTCTAAATCTTTTTGAATAACCTTCACCCACTCTTCAAATCCTTCCAAACATAAAGACCTCATCGCGGGGTTTGTATCCGAAAACTCTTTGGTAAACGCGCCAAGCAGGCACCCCTGATGGTCGTGCTCGGAAGAACATGAAACCACAAAATCAATCTGGGCGAACACGCGCTTTAAAGGGTCTTTAACCCTTCCGCCAGAAACACATTCTTTGATTTTAGCCTGCGAGCATTCACAAAACCGCTTTAAAAGCTCTTTACCCAATTCTTCTTTATTTTTAAAATAGTGAAAGAAACATCCCTTGGTCACCTTAGCCTTGCGGCAAATACCGTCTAAGGACGTCGCCTCAAAGCCTCGTCTTAACATAAGCCCTTCGGCTGCCTTGAGCAGTTTATTCTTTGTGACAGGATTTTCTTCTTTTGTGCGCACTATTTTTTATACCTACCAGTCGGTATGTTTATAGCATTTAAAAAAGAGCGTGTCAAGGCCTTATTTTGCGAAGTACCCTGTTTTTTGAAAAACATCGAGCGCGCGCTGATAAACCACCTCTTCCCACAAGAGGTATTCTTTCGCGGAAGGATGCAATCCGTCCGCCGCGATAAGCTCGCGGTTGTTTTTCATGCCCTGAGAGAGCGTAAAGATATTTACGGCCTTAATTTTTCGCTTAGAACATTCTTCTATAATAATTTGATTAAACACCCTGATTCCCCGGGAAATATCCCGCCCATAGGAATAAAGTTTTCCGCGCGGCGTCGCGGAAAAATCAGGAATGGTTAAGGCCATAAGCCGGTCTTTCGAGGGCAGGGCCTCCAGCATGCGGTCAAGGATGAGCGAAAAATTCTGGCGAAATGTATTTTCATCGACGCCACTCACCCAATCATTGACGCCGATTAAAAGTGTCGCAAAATCAGGGCGGCGCGAACGAAATTCCGGTAAGGCATAGCGAATAATATCCTGCGTCGTCCAGCCGCTCTTTGCAAGAAGCGCGACAAGCTTTAAATGAATGTTCTGTGACTGCAGGTGATTGATAAGAAGGCTGGGCCAGGTCTTGGCTTTTTCAACAGCTTCGCCAACCGTGTACGAATCACCGACGGCAATATAATAAACGGTGGGAGTTTGAGAAAAAACCGGCGAGCTTAAAAAAATAATTGTAAAGAAAAAAGGCAAGCAAATCAATTTAAACGCCTGCTTCACGAACACTCCCTATTTAATCTTATTTTCCTGAATTTTGCGCACAACGTTAACGACGAAAGCTCTCGGCATAAATCCTACAAGACGTGCCAAAAGTTTATTCTGAAAACCGGGAATCACGATTGTTTGCCCCTTCATTAAACCGTGATATCCGATAAGCGCAACCGTCTTCGCATCCATCGTATTCTTGCGAAAAAGAGTGATACGCTCGGTGTGGGCGCGTTTTGAAAAATTTGTTTGCGTGGGACCAGGGCAAAGCGCCGTAACCGTGACACCCGTGCTTTCCAATTCATTTGAAATAGCTTCGGAAAAATGCAGGACAAAAGCTTTTGAGGCGTAATAAATCGACATCAAAGGCCCGGGTTGAAAAGCCGCAGTGGAAGCGACATTCAAAATCTTTCCACTTTTTCTTTCAATCATGCCGGGCAAAAAAAGCTTAGTTAAATGCACCAAGGCAGTAATGTTAAGCGCAACGATGCCGAGCTGTTCTTCCGTGCTGCTTTCCGCAAATTCACCGTAAATCCCAAAACCGGCATTATTGACTAAAATTTCAACATCGATATTGCGGGATTTAAGCTGATCGAATATTTGTTGCGGCGCGCCCGGAACAGCCAAATCTTTTTCGATAACCGTGACGGGCGCGCCGAATTCCTTTTTAAAATTCTCGGCAATGCCTTCTAAAATATTCTTACTTCGCGCGACAAGCACTAGCGAGAATCCATTTTCAGCAAAAACCTTCGCGAGTTCATATCCAATCCCGCCCGACGCGCCGGTGATTAAAACTGTCGCTTTATTCAATTCTTACTTTTTTCTTTTTTTACTATCAAACGTCCACGTATCGTATTGGCTAAAATGAAGCCCGACGCAGCACAAAAACACATAAAAATAAACATTAGCCGCGGCCACATTCTGCGAGACAACCATACCAAACGCTAAACTCACCGTGACAAACGCCGTAAAAATCCATGCCTGTTCCAAGCAACATCCCGCAATAAGCCAAATGGCAATGAGGGCTTCCGCGAAAGGAAGAAGATGCGCATAAAGAGACACAAGCGGCATCGGAAGCCATGTTGCTTTAAAAGTGTTTTCTATATACATCACAACGCCGTCGAGTCCGCCTAAAAACTTCGCAATCGCCGCAGCTCCGAAAAGCGATGCGATGGAAACTCGTAATATTATTGAAATCCACGCTCCCCGCGAAATTTCTTTGCCCATTTGAACCTCCTTTGATGTTTCCTGAATGTTTATTGTTGAAACCCCACCCGACGGGGCTACATTCAGGAAGGTTTAAGAAAGCGTCGGGACTTTAACTAGGTTAATAAATTTTATTTTTGACTCAGCATGCCGCCCATGTACGCCGTTGAAATCAAAACCCACAGGCTTAAAAGTGTAAAAAAGCAATAAAGAATTCCGCTTAAGCCCAAGAGCGCATTCTTACCTTTGATTTCCCGCCAAAAAAATCTTATCAATGTTAAAACAATAAGACTCAAGGCCAGCCATAAATGAACGGTCAAAGGACTCATAAAATTAAAGAAATTTTTGATGCGGTTTTGAAATCCTAAAATAAAGGGGTTTCCTTCTCCTAAACCTGCTCCTGCGTCGTGAAAACCCGCGAGCGCCGCCACCGCCAAAGAAATAACTGCTATGCGCAGGGCATAAAGCGCATTGCGTTCATGATTGGGATTTTTTGTAAAACAAAAAATCCCAATCAAAACAGCTTCGAGCATTAAAAAAACAATCGGAAAATGGATAACCAGCGGATGCCACTCTTCAGGCGGCTCGGTAAAGACCCGGAAAAAAGGAGCGAGTAAATGTTCTATCATATCTTTATTTTTTGACCAATTTGCTGTGATACCGGCTGTAATTAAAATAAATCACAAAGCCAATCAAAAGCCAGGCCACCAAACGAATCCAAGTATCAATCCCTAAGGAAAGCATCATAGAAAGGCAAATGAGAATTCCAAGAATCGGAAAAAGCGGAACAAAGGGCGCGCGGTATGGCCGCGGCATCTTGGGATGAATTTTACGAAGGACTATCACGCCGCCGCAGACAATCACAAAAGCCAAAAGCGTTCCTATACTTGTCATGTGCCCTAATTTAGAAATCGGCACGAATCCGCAGAATAAACTTACAAAAACCATAAACAGGAGATTTGAACGCCACGGCGTGTGCCATTTGGGGTGAATATCGGAAAAAAGTTTCGGTAAAAGCCCGTCGCGCGACATCGAATAAAAAACCCTTGATTGTCCCAAAAGTAAAACCAAGATGACCGACGTAAAACCGCTGATAATTCCAAGTTTAACCATTTTCTGAAGCCACGGAAAAGGCGTTAAATTAATCGCGGTCGCGACCGGCGCCGCGTCCCCGCGCATCGCTTGATAATTGACCATGCCTGTTAGGACGGTTGAAAAAGCAATATAAAGAATCGTGCAAATGACAAGCGACCCGAGAATGCCGATGGGGATATCGCGCTGCGGTTTTTTGGCTTCCTGCGATGCGGTTGAGACCGTATCAAAACCGATATAAGCAAAAAAGATGACGGCGGCCGCCCGCATGACACCGCTCCATCCAAATTCTCCAAAATGGCCTGTGTTAGGCGGAATATAAGGAACATAATTTTGCGGCTTGATATAGAATACCCCAACGCCAATAAAGACAAAAACCACCGTCAGTTTAATAACCACGATAATAGAATTGACCATCGCCGATTCACTGATCCCGCGCATCAAAATTAAAGAAGCGACGCAAATGATAAAAATGGCGGGAAGATTGATAATGCCCGCCGCCATTGTGCCGTCGGGCATACGAGCGGTTTCAAAAGGGCAAATCACAAACTGAGCCGGCAAAGAAATTCCAAAATCATGTAAAAAAGAAACCACATAGCGCGACCAACTCACTGCAACCGTCGCGCCTCCGACCGCGTATTCCAAAACCAAATCCCATCCGATAATCCAGGCGACAAATTCTCCCATTGTCGCGTAGGCATAAGTATACGCGCTTCCGGCAACGGGAATCATGGTCGCGAGTTCGCTGTAACACATTCCGGCAAAGGCGCAGCCGATAGCCGCGATGATAAAAGAAAGTGTAACCGCCGGGCCCGCGTTTTCCGCCGCCGCGATTCCTGTCAAAGAAAAAAGCCCGGCTCCTATAATTGCTCC
>CAZBRU010000043.1:0-9187 GCA_964494585.1 uncultured Planctomycetales bacterium | reverse complement strand
GCGCCGTCGATTAAAACCGGAATTTTTCTTTTGTGCGCCATTTGGATAATTTCTTTGACGGGGTTAATCGTGCCAAGTGAATTTGAGATATGAACGATAGAAATGAGTTTCGTTTTTGGTGAAATCAATTTTTCAAACTTTTCCAAAATGAGTTCCCCGTCATCGTTAATCGGCGCGACTTTTAAAACACATTCTCTTTCTTCGCAGAGCATTTGCCAAGGAACAATATTTGAATGATGCTCCATGTGAGAAATAAGGATTTCATCGCCCTTTTTTAAAAATGTGCGGCCGAAACTTTGCATGACAAGATTAATCGAATCCGTTGTGCCGCGGGTAAAAATAATTTCAGATTCTTTTTTAGCGTTAATAAAATTTTTAACCTTTGTGCGGGAATTTTCAAAAGCAGCCGTAGCCTGCTCACTTAAAAAATGCACGCCGCGATGGATATTGGCGCATGCGGTAAAATAGTAACGCTCGAGCGCTTCCACGACGACTTTCGGTTTCAAAGTCGTCGCGGCATTATCGAAATACACAAGAGGTTTCCCGTGCACTTCACGGCTTAAAACGGGAAAATCTTTACGGATAGTTTCAACATTGAATTTTTGTTTGGAAGTTGTCATTGCGGGCATGCTCGATTATCCTAAAACCTGGAAAGTTTTTGTCAAAAGATGGTCCATTTTGTTTCTTGCGCCTTCATGGAGAGCGCGGTTTAAGACTTCATCAACGAACCCGCGTGAAAGCATCTTTATAGATTTTTCTTTTGTGATACCCCGTGATTCAAGATAAAAAATTTCATCTTCGTTGAGTTGTCCGATGGTGGCGCCATGCGTACAGCGAACATCGTCGGCGTCAATTTCAAGTTGAGGCTTGGTATTCACTTCGCATTTGGGGCCCAAAAGTAAATTTTTATTTAACTGATAAGAATTTGTTTTTTGCGCTATTTGGCGCACGAAAATCTTTCCGTTAAAAACAGCTTTCGAGTTTCCGTCTAAAAGTCCTTTGTAATATTGATTACTGATGCAGTTTGGCGGACGATGATCGACAACCGTATGGTTATCGACCAATTGATTACCGGTAACCGCGTAAAGGCCGTTTAGAATCGCTCCCGCACCTTCCCCGTTTAGGCGAACCCAGAGATTGTTGCGTGTCAATTTTCCGCCAAGCGAAAAGGAAAACGAGTCCGACTGGCTGTCACGTTCCTGCCAGATGCGCGTTGTGCCGATATGATAGGCGTTGATGCTTTCGTTTTGCGCTTTGTAATAGCGGAGCTTTGAATTTTCAGCCTGAAAAATATCAGTTAACGCGTCGGTAAAATAATTTTGTGAAGAAAAACAAAGATGGCTTTCTAAAACATCCGCCTCGGCTGATTTTCCTAAAATAATAAGGCTGCGCGGAAAAACAATCATGTCTTCTTCTTGACCATTAACAATGTGAACAATGTGGATCAACTCTTTGATAACTGCTTTATCGTCGACTTTAATAAAGGCGCCGTGATGCAAAAATGAATTGTTAAGAGCGATAAAAGCTTCTTCGTTGTTTTGTTCGTATTTTGAAAGATATGCCTTGATAGTATTTTGATTTTCAGCGTCAGCTTCGGCAATGTCGCAGATGGTTACGCCTTTCGGCAAATTTTTAGTTTGCGAAAGCTCTTTAGAGAAAAAACCATTGATAAAAACCAGCGTGATCTTATCCGCCGCGACATATTCTCGAAAATCAGCGATGTCTTCGAGTTTTGAACTTTTCGCGAAATGAAATTTCTTTTCGGCAAGTCCTGCGACATTCGTGTATTTCCACTCTTCATCTTTGACGGTAGGAAATCCAAGCTGATTAAAGCGGGTTGCGCTTTCGGAGCGAAGGCTTTTAAGCCAGACGGAATTGTCGGGTTTTACAGAAGATTTTTCTAATTCGGATATAAAATTCGTAGGATTCTTTATTTGGGATATCATTTATTTTTTCCTTAAATTTAAGTAAGCCAATCATAACCTTTTTCTTCAACCTCAAAAGCGAGTTCTTTGCCCTCGGATTTGATAATTTTTCCGTCATGTAAGATGTGAACAAAATCCGGAACAATATAGTTTAAAAGTCGTTGATAATGCGTAATCAGTAAAAAGGCGTTGTCTTTCTTTTTAAGTTTATTGACGCCTTCAGCGACGATTTTCATCGAATCGATATCGAGGCCTGAATCGGTTTCATCAAGTACGGCAAGGCGAGGATTTAAGATTGCCATTTGCAAAATTTCATTTCTCTTTTTCTCGCCCCCCGAGAAATCAACATTGACGGGGCGGTCGATAAATTTTTCATCCATATCGAGAAGTTTCATTTTTCCGCGCAAATATTTGTCGAAATCAATGGGGTCCATTTCGGCAGCGCCTTGATGCTTGCAAATTTCGTTGAAGGCGGTGCGTAAGAACATGGATGTCGGAACACCCGGGATTTCAACCGGATATTGAAATGCTAAAAAGATGCCTTCCTTGGCGCGCGCTTCCGGTTCAAGTTCGGCTAGGTTGATTTTTTTAAAATTGACTTCATATTCAATCGTGCCTTCCGTAATTTGATAATCCGGATGGCCGGCGATGACTTTGGCAAGCGTGCTTTTTCCGGAACCGTTCGGCCCCATGATGGCGTGTACTTCCCCTTCTCCAATCGAAAGGTTAAGGCCTTTTAAAATAGGAACTTCGTTGATGGTGACATGTAAATTTTTAATTTCAAGCATTGCGGGACCTTTCTTCATAAATAAGATTTAACCGACACTTCCTTCCAATTTCATTTCCAAAAGCCGCACAGCCTCGACGGCAAACTCCATGGGAAGCTCTTTGAAAACATCTTTGCAGAATCCATTGATAATTAACGAGACCGCTCCTTCCGCGTCAAGGCCGCGGGATTTTAAATAGAAAATCTGTTCGGCGTTGATTTTTGAAGTTGACGCTTCATGCTCAAGTTGAGCGGTATTATTTTTCACTTCAATGTAGGGAAATGTGTTCGCGTGGCAGTTGTTCCCAACAAGCATCGAGTCACACTGTGAATAGTTGCGCGCGCCGTCGGCAGTCGGCATAATTTTAATAAGCCCGCGGTAATTGTTGTTGGAATAATCGGTTGAAATACCTTTTGAGACGACCGTGCTTTTGGTATTTTTTCCAATGTGAATCATTTTTGTTCCGGTGTCGGCCTGCATGCGGTTATTGGTTAAAGCCACCGAATAAAATTTTCCAACAGAATTGTCGCCTTGCAAAATGACACTCGGATATTTCCAGGTAATCGCGGCGCCGGCTTCAACCTGTGTCCATGAAATCTTGGAATTGCGTCCCGCACATTTTCCGCGTTTGGTGACAAAATTATAAATCCCGCCTTTTCCGTCCTTGTCACCGCCATACCAATTTTGGACGGTTGAATATTTGATTTCGGCATTATCGAGCGCGATCAATTCAACAACGGCCGCGTGAAGCTGGTTGGCATCGCGAATCGGTGCCGTACAGCCTTCCAGGTAACTCACGAAACTGCTTTCTTCAGCAACGATGAGTGTCCGTTCAAATTGTCCTGTATCGGCCGCGTTGATACGAAAATAAGTGGAAAGCTCAAGCGGGCATCTGACGCCTTTGGGAATGTAGCAAAACGATCCGTCGCTAAAAACAGCGGAATTCAGTGAGGCAAAAAAATTATCAGAGTAAGGAACGACGGAACCTAAATATTTTTTAATCAAATCGCCGTGGTCGCGGATTGCTTCTGACATGGAGCAAAAGATAACGCCCTCTTTTGCCAAAATATCCTGATGTGTCGTTCCAACGGAAACGCTGTCAAATACGGCGTCAACGGCGACGCCGGCTAAGCGTTTTTGTTCGGTTAAAGGGATTCCTAATTTTTCAAATGTTTTTAAAAGCTCTTTATCGACTTCATCCAAACTTTTTGGTTTTTCTTTTTGTTTTGGCGCGGAGTAATAGACAATGTTTTGATAATCGATTGGGTCATAATGAATATTGGCCCAATGCGGCTCTTTCATGGTCAGCCAGTGGCGGTAGGCCTTAAGGCGCCACTCGGTCATCCAACCGGGCTCACCTTTCTTTTCGGAAAGTTTTCGAATAACATTTTCATTTAAGCCTTTCGGGAATTCTTCGGTTTCGATGTCTGTGACAAAACCGTATTTGTATTCTCCTCGGGCTATCAGTTCATCTTGCGTTTTTGACATTGCGTTCCTCTTTAATTATTATGTGAAGCGCTATTCTTCGTATATTCTTCGCGAATCATTTTTTCAGCTTGATTACGGGACGCGAGCAACTCTTTTACTGTGATTGTTTTAAAAAGAGCGATCATGCGTTCATTTAAATTCAGCATGGGCGCGATGACATTGCAACCGGCGGTTAAGTCGCAGTGTGAATAATTCCCGTGAAAACAGTCGGCAATTTGAACCGGGCCTAAAATTATCTCAACGAGCTCATGGAAGTTCACCTTCGATAAATCTTTGATGATTTGATAACCGCCGTGCGCGCCGAGTTCGGCTTTTAAAATTCCGTGCTGGGCCATGATCTGCATGACGCGGGATGTCGTATCAAAAGGAGTTTTGTAAGTATCGCAAATTTCCTTGGCCGAGACAAGCTGCCCTTGATAAGCATGGCTTAAATGCTTGAGCGCGATCAGCGCGTATTCGACTTTTCGATTGATATCAAACATGTGACCGTCCTTTTTAAACTACTCTAAAAATTAACTTACTTTTTTACAAAAAAATTATGCCTTTAACATTGCAGGCAGTTCGTTAATCTTGGCGGCGACAATAAAATCATTTTCTGTCAAGCCCCCCAGTGCGTGAGTGCTTAACTCGATATTAAGCTTGCGATATCCTGTTAAGTGGATATCCGGATGATGATTTTCCATTTCCGCGATAGCTGCAATATCATTGACGAATTTTACGGCGGCCATAAAATTCTTCATATTGTATACTTTAAAAATTTTTTTCGCGTCTTCGCTCATCATCCAGCCTTGAATCTTCGGTAAATTTTCCCTGGCCTCTTCTTTTGTGTAAGCTTTGCCGATCCCCTCACATGGCTGGCACTTTTTCTGCGATAGATTCAGCATGTTAGGCCGCTTGAATAATAATTTCAGGATTGTACTGCTCTTTTAAAATTCCTTCAATGGCTTTGAGCGTTCCGGCCGTCGAGCTCGGACATGAACCGCAGGCACCTTGGTAAATGACGGTTAATGTATTTCCATTCAAATTGACGAGCTGTAAATCGCCTCCGTCAGCTTGAAGGTAAGGCCTTACCGTTTTTTCGAGAATTTCATCAATTTTCACAAGGTCAGGGCTAAGCTGCACTAATTTCTTTTTTGCCTCACCAATGATAAAATTGGGGTCGTGCTGGTCGATATTTTGTAAGATAACAGTTTTAATCTGCTCAACCATACCATCCCAGTCGCCGCTTCCATCTTGAGTTACAGTAATAGAATTTTCAAAAAAATGTAAATCAACAACATTCGGAACGGAAAAAAGAAGCCGTGCCAGCGGATTTGTGTGGCATTCTTCCGGATTCTTATATGAAACCTTGCCTTCTGTTTTAACAGGCCGATTCAAGACAAATTTTAAAGCATTTGGATTTGGTGTACTTTGAATTTTTAATTGAGTTTCCATGGGTTCTCTCCTTTGCGCTCTTCCTAAAGAATAGGACAAATGGCGTAAAAGTCAAGAAATACTTTATAATATAACTTATATATCTTAAGTCGTAGTATTTAAAGTAGTTATGACAGAATAAGTTTACTGACAACGTGCTCTGCAAACGGAAAGGAGCACGTGAAAGCGGGCGAAACAGCATTTAAAATGTGGGTACTTTTCCCGGCCCCTTCCACCACAAAATCCTGTACGAGCGATAAAGTTGTTTTATCTAGAAGCTGCGCGCGAATGCCGGGTTTGGTAAAATCTCCGAAACCGCTTGGGTCGATATTTTTGACAAGTCTGCTTGCAAGTTTAATAAAATAGTTTCGATTATATTTTTTGATTTCTTCCGCGGCTAAATCGCGAAAGCCGAAAGCATTTTTTAAAAGGAGTTTTGTTTCGTATGAGGTAACTGAAAGAAACTCTTTAAGTTCAAAATTTGAAAAATCGTAATTTTCTCTCCAGAAAGCCGGCGTTGCCGTAGGGCCGATTTTTATTTTACCTGTTACGGTTTTTGTAAAATGCACTCCTAAAAATGGATTTTTCAAATTCGGTACGGGATAAATGTTTGTTTTAATGTCAGTTTTATTTTTAGTGTATTCGAGATAGAGGCCTTTAAAGGGAATCATCGTGTATTTTTTGCCGAATCCAAAATCCTGCGCTACTTTATCCGCGTAAAGGCCGGCGCAATTGATGATTTTATCGCCTTCAAAGTCGCCCTTGTTTGTTAAAAGGGCGTTGTCTTTTCTTCCAAGGTACCTTGTATCAAAAGAAAAGACAACGCCCAGACTTTCTAAATCATTTCGCAGCGCGCCGCATACGGCAATCGGATCGACGGTAGCGGTATTCGGCGAATGAAGAGCTTTTTTAAAGGTGCGGATGTTAGGTTCAATCTCTTCCGCCTCTTTCTCATCAATAATGCGTACTGTCGAGCCGTTACGAATCCCGCGGCGTTCAAGCTCATAGAGCTGATTCAATTCTTCTTGATTTTGAGCGACGACTAATTTGCCGCATTGATTGACGGGAATATTTTTTTTAGTGCAGTAGTCGCGAAGCGCTAAATTTCCGGCAACGGTAAATTTTGCTTTAAGGCTGTCGGCAGTGTAATAAAAGCCGGCATGCAGGACGCCGCTATTTCGTCCTGAGGCATGACGGGCGACATCGTCTTCTTTTTCAAGAATACAAATTGCGGCATCGGGCTTTTGGTTTTTGAGCGTGCGCGCGATGGCAAGGCCGATGATTCCCCCGCCTATGATTAAATAATCGTAACGATTTGTCATAATTTCTCTTAAGGTTTAGTTTATTTTAAATTGAAATAAAAAGATTTCAAGTGCTAAAATACTTTAAACCAAATGAGGAGGATAGTTTATGGAACCAACAATTGCTCAACGCGGGCCGTATGTTTTGGAAGTTGAACCGAAAAAATACGCATGGTGTGCATGCGGACAATCAAAGAATCAACCCTACTGTGATGGATCGCATAAAGGAACCGGCTTTACGCCCGTCGTTACGGAGATTACCGAAAAGAAAACCGTGGCGTGGTGCGGCTGCAAGCACAGCAACCATAAACCCTTTTGCGACGGCACGCATAAATCTTTACCGCAATAAAATTTTAATCAAGATTTTGGCCGAAAAGCTTTCGCGAAGGTTTCGTTGCATTCAAGACGCGGCCCGCCGATTAAATCAATGCAATACGGAATGGCAGGAAAAATTGCTTCAAGACACTCTTTGATGGATTTTGGTTTTCCCGGAAGATTGACAATCAAAGTTTTTTTTCGAATTCCGGCTGTTTGTCTGGATAAAATTGCTGTCGGAACATACTTCAAAGAAGCTGTCCGCATCAGCTCCCCAAAACCAGGAAGTATTTTTTCGCAAACCGCTGTGGTCGCTTCCGGTGTCACATCTCGCGGTGCCGGTCCCGTCCCACCCGTTGTAACAATCAAACAGCACTTTTCTTTGTCAACCAAACGCATTAATTCCTTTTCAATCAATTTCTGTGTGTCGGGAATAACTCTATAAACAGGTTCCCAGGGTGTGCTTAAATAACTTTTAAGAAGTTCAATAATTGCCGGGCCGGAAAGGTCTTCGTAAATTCCTTTGCTGGCGCGGTCTGAAAGAGTTAGGATTCCAATTTTAGCGCGCATTTTCAGCTTTCAATTTGGCAATAACGTAAGGAGTGATAATTATTTCAGGTTCATAATATTCACGCATAAACTTTTCAAGAAACGGAACTTTGTTTGTTTGCGTAATGTCTTGAATGAGGTATTTTGGTTTATTCTTTTGGAACGTTGCCAGGGCAGATTCTTGCTCTGTGTCAGAACTCATCTTTGACCAGCGCTTATCGTAGCAAAGCCAAAAATAAGTTTTTGCCGGGCTTTCCCGGTCAGATAAAAAGTAGATAACCGGCGAATCGCTTAAAATAAAAATCTTATCGTCCCTTGTAGTTTTTTTGGCGAGATACTCCGCAACCTTCCTATTCGGGTCTTGTTCTCGATACACACAGAAGGAAATGAATCTTTGAATCTGTATCACATTAACGCTAAAGAAAAAAACAATAAGGCTCGCAAGAATCAATTTTCTTGTATCCTCTGATTTTAGATTGAAAAGTGATAAGGCGAATGGAATCAGCAGGGAAAACGGCAGCGCCATCTGTAAATAATAATGTAAGAACATATTTCGCCCCCAGGATACTCCAACAAACGAAAAGAATGTAAGCGCAGAAAGGAAAACGAAAATTTGACGCTGCCTTTTTGTTATATGCTTATAGTTGATCGCGGTAAACAGCAAGCTTACCCACGTCAAAATGGTTATGAAATGGCCGGTCGAGACGTTTATGAGAAATTGTGAAAAATTTAATAAACCGTTCTTAAACGTAATCGTATCGACATATTTTACGCCTTTCAAAAAATACGAATCAATGAATTCCGGTACGGCATTATGAATTACGAAGTAGGAAATAATTCCTATGAATGGAATGAGTCCGCCCAACGCATAAATAAATAACTTTTTGATAGATGTTTTGGCGCGCCATTTAAAATGTTTAAATTCCGCATAGCTTCCCGCTAAAAATAACGCGGCCACCGAAAAAAAGGCAGTTTGTTTGATTAAAACAGCCAGTGCTGAAAATAATCCGCACCAAAAAAGCGCCGAGAGAGTTTTCGTTTGTATATAGCGGATAAAATGAAAAGTGGCGATAACAATAGGCAGCATCATAAACAGTTCGCCATTTGACGACATTCCCTGCAAATCCTGCGAGAAAAAAAGTCCATAGAGCAATGGCGCAATTAAATAATTTTGTTCGGGAAATAACAGCTTTGAAATCTTCGCCATATAAAACATGGCTGCCATAAGATAAAAAGTTGTAAAGAGGTGAAGCGCTAAAACATTATTCCCAAAGATGGAAATGACAAGTTGAAAGAGGAAGTAGATGGCAGGTCCTTTAAAATCAGAAATGGTTTTGTAGAGGATACCGCCATGATGCAGATGCTGAGCGACAACAAAATAACAGGATTCATCCCAATCAATTTCGGAGAGCATGCTATACGGCAGGCG
>CAZBRU010000042.1:0-9214 GCA_964494585.1 uncultured Planctomycetales bacterium | reverse complement strand
CAGTGTTTTAATCTTGGTTATTTGGGCCGCGTTGGAATTGCAGAAGTCCTTGTTTTGACTCCTAAAATCAAAGACCTTGTCATGGCAAAAGCGGGTGAATTCAAAATAAAGGACGGGGCAAAAGCTGATGGCATGACGACGATGCGCGAGGATGGCTTAAGGAAAGCTATCTCCGGCTCAACGTCCCTAGAAGAGGTATTAAGAGTTACGGTACCCGACTAAATTTTCTTATTATGGCTAAAACAGTTAAAGAAAAAATTATTGATATTCTCATTGAGAGTAAAGGAATCAAGCAAGATGATCTTGATGCGGCCGTGGATTTGCAAAAAAGCAAAGGCATCGGCCTCGACAGGGCGCTTATTGAACGCGGGCTCGTCACAGAGCAGGAGCTTTTGATTCTTCTTGTCAAAGAGCTCAATATTCCGCCCATTAATCTTTCGAAATACAAAATCGACCCTGCCCTGCATGATCTAATCCCTGAGCGTACGGCGCGCCAGTACCACGCTATTCCTATTTCCGAGCTTGGGCATACCATCACAGTTGCCCTGTCCGACCCTTTTAATATTTTTGCCATTGATGATTTGCGAAATATCACAGGCCACGACATTGACATTACGATAGCAACTGACTCGGAAATTATGCAGGCGATTGATAATTTTTATGGAACAAAAGGAAGCAGCAGCGTTGCCGAGATTAGTAAAGATATTAACGAAGGCGATATTGAGGTTATCGGAGAACAGGCTGCTGAAGACACGGGTAATCTTGTTACGGCTGAGGCAGGTGACCAAGCGCCCATTATTCGCATGGTTGACCTTGTCATAAAGGAAGCTTTAAAGCAAAGAGCCTCCGATATTCATATCGAGCCCGGCCCCGAAAATGTCCGCGTGCGCTATCGCATCGATGGTGTTTTGCAGGATATTTTAAAGATTCCAAAAGCCAATCAAAATGCCGTTGGCGTGCGTATCAAAATCATGTCTAAGCTTGACATCACTGAAAACAGGGTGCCGCAGGACGGGCGCTTTAAAATGCGTTTGGCGACAAAAGAAGTTGATTTTCGCGTTTCACTTCTTCCCACAACATTCGGCGAAAAAGTGGTCATGCGCATTCTTGACAAGGGGAGTTTGTCCATTGGTTTAGAAGGATTAGGTTTTTTTGAAGATGATATTGCTATTTTTAATGAGGCTATCGCGAAGCCTTTTGGAATGATTTTGGTCACGGGCCCAACGGGAAGCGGTAAATCCACGACGCTCTATTCGATTGTCAATAAAATGAATAGCGTTGACCGCAATATTGTTACGATAGAAGATCCGGTTGAATATTTAGTGGAAGGTTTAACGCAGGTCCATGCTAAACCCGAAATCGGCCTTACATTTGCTTCCGGACTGCGGGCTATTTTACGTCAAAGTCCCGATATCGTTATGATCGGAGAAATTCGTGATTCCGAAACGGCAGATATTGCCATCAAGGCCTCGTTAACGGGCCAGCTTGTTTTCTCAACACTTCACACTAATGATGCCACCGGTTCATTAACGCGTTTGGTCGATATGGGCGTTGAACCATTTTTGGTTGCCTCGAGCCTTGTGATGGTTTGCGCGCAGCGGCTTTGCCGAAAAATCTGCGCGAAATGCAAAGAACCCGTAAAAATTCCGGATGAGGCTTTTAAAGATATTTCCTTTAAGCCCAAGGCGGGGACGGTTTTTTACCGCGGCAAAGGATGCGAGGCTTGCCGAAAAACAGGATACAAGGGAAGAATGGGCATTATTGAATTGCTTGGCATTGATGACGAAATGCGCACGATGCTCATTAAAGGCGCATCATCTTATGAAATCAAAGAATACGCTGTTAAACAAGCGCATATGAAAACTTTGTGGGACGATGCCATCAGAAAATTGACTTTAGGCATGACGACCCTCGAAGAAGTTTTACGCATCACATCATCCGATGTCTGATCCTAAAAACCAAAATCCATCCTCTTCGCAGCCCGCGATACCTCCTTTAAATCCAGAAAGCCTCGTTCTTATTCCCGATGTTATTAAGTTGTTTCATATCATCTTGAACAATATTCCTCTTTATCCCGAAGGCAGCGATATGATTTCCGCCCCCTTAAATGAACTTATGGAAAAATTATCTTCTGTGTTTTCGCGCGACCCACGTATTGTCTTTAACCACGTGGAGGGGGCGCTTCTTGTGAATGGGGCGCGTTTCAAGGAAGGGGAGGCCAAAAAAAACCAATGGGCCGCGTTTCTAAAATTTTTTGTAAATTTAAATCTTCACAGCATTTCCTTCTTAAAAGGCGTCACTGAGGAGGAATTGATTAAATTTATCAAAATGCTGCGCAAAGGCGCCGCGGATAAGAATATTATCAAAACGTTAAAGCTCGAAGGCATTGAACACATTATTATCGACGAGATTATTTACGGGGTTCTTTCGGATAAAAATGCCTCCGGTTCAGCCTCTTTGCAAGGCGAAGGCCTGCTCCATTATCTGGCAAGCCGGATTTTAACAACACAGGAAGGCAAAGATATTTTGGCTGTGATGGAAAAAAACCCTAAGCAGATGTCGGACGCTTTGGATAATTTGGAAAATAAAAAATCTTCCGATGGCACAGACTTAACACAGGCCAATGTTCTTCTGGAATTATTGCAAAAGTTAAGCCGGGCCCTTGTCGAGAGCCCGCCCCAGGAATGGACGAATGCCAAAAAGAGCTTTTCAAAAACGCTCGCACATTTGAAACCAGCTCAGAGAAGCAAGATTTTTTTAGATGCCAAAACAGACGATGAAATCAAAGTCGTGCAAGAAATTGTCAGAGAAATTCCTGACGACGTTTTTGTGGATATGGTTACTGATTTGTATCGGGAAAGAATGGTGTCGACGAAGGAGTTGTCGGACGTGGTAAAAAATTTTGGCCAGCAAGATAAGAAAGAAATCCTTGCGAGCCTTCATGAAAAATTGATAAAGGCAGGCCTCTCCGCGCGGGAGGCCGATCAAATCACCGCGTTAGAAAACTTTGATGAATTGCCCCTGAATGAAAAAATCGAACGCCTTTTGAATTCTTCTTTAAAAGATTATTTGGCGCTGCGCCCTCAAATAAAATTTTCTAAATTTTTGGATGAAATCAATCAAGCCAATCGAAAAGATATTTTGTATCAACTTCTAAGCCGATGGCAATCGTCCTATGGCGGAGAGCCCGAAACTGTCCGCAAGGATATCCTGCGGGATATTTTAATGATTATTGAAAATAGTTTTTGCCAAAATCAGGAAGTGCTGGCAAACCTTATCAATGTGTCTTGTGAAACTGTCCGCGCGGAAAATATTCGGGAATTGGTAGAACGATTTCTCGAATCTTGGGTAAGGCAATTGGCAAAATTTGTAACTGAGAAAAATTTCTCTTTATTTTTTATTTGTTACATAAGTCTTCGTAAACATTTAGCGACATTCCAAATAAAAGATGCTGATAAGCTATTTATTCAAACCATCGTTAAGATGTTTGATCGTAATTTATGGAAAGCCTTAATGGAGGGCTTTCAGTCAGGTTTTCAAGATTTGCGTCATGATTTTTTGGAATTTTTTGGCACAATCGGTGAGTCGCTGGTGCCGCTTTTTGTTGAAAAAGAAATGGAACGCGTCGATCCAAAAGAAATGATTTATTTTGACGCGTTTCTTCGCCGCCGCATGGTAGCGGAAGCGCTTTTTGCCATTATTGAAAAACACGGAAGCAGTGCTGTTTCAAATCATCTTAAAAAACAGTTGAATCAATCGGATCAAAATGTTGTTAAAAACGCTGTTGATCTTTTAAGCGATATTCGCCATCCCGAACTCATTTCTCTTTATGAATATCCTTTATATCACGAAGATGGGGCCATTCAACGCAAGGCCATTTTTATGTTAACGAAGCTGGGAGGGCCGCAAAGTGTTAATTTGCTTAATGGTGCCCTGACGGATCAAAAAAAGATGTTGGAAGTACGCCTTGATATTATTCACGCTTTGGGTAAAATAGGAGATGTTGCTTCTTTAAAATTGCTGCAAGGCCTTCCATCTACTGAAGATAATGGCGCAGTTGAGGAAGCAATTGCCGCAATTCAAGAGAGGGTCCAGAAGCAAAAAATCAAGTAGGCGCATAGCGAGGAGAAGGAATGGCTTTTTCAAGACGAGATCTTATTTCTAAAAAACAATTATTAGGACAGATTCTTATCAAGCGTAATTTAATTACCGCCGAACAGCTCAAAGAAGCTTTGGATGTTCAAAAAAAAGACGGCGGTTTTTTAGGTGAGGTATTGGTGAAGCTGGGCCACATCACCGAGCGCGACATTGTCGTAGCATTAATTGTGCAGTGCGGCTTTCCCTACATCGCCGTCAATAAATATGAAATTGACCCTAAAATCATTCAAGCAATTCCTGAAGATGTTGCTCAAAAATATCACGTGATTCCGCTCGATAGAGTCGGGGACGTGTTAAGTGTCGTCATGGCTAATCCCTTGGATATTGTCATGATTGAAGAATTGGAAAAAATAACAGGAAGTAAAATCGCGACTTTCATCGCCACCAAGCAAGAGATTGACGAAGCCATCCATCATTGGTATAAAAAGAAATCTTAAGATATTTTTGACTAACTAAGGAGAAGTGAATCAATGCCCAGCTTTAAGTATGTCGCCAAAGATGCTAACGGAAGAAATGTCACGGGAAAAATTGTTTCTGCTGATCAGCTTTCGGCGATTGATGAACTGCGTAAAAGAAAACTTGTCATTATTTCCGTCGCGGAAGTCAAAGAAAGCACATTTAAAAACCTTTCCTTCGGTGGAAAAAAAGTAAAGCCCGATGATCTTGTCATTTTTGCCCGGCAACTCGCGACCATGGTGGACGCGGGCATTCCGCTATTGCAAGGGTTAGATGCCCTCCAGGATCAAGTAACGCATCCTTATTTTAAAAGTGTGCTCGTGGCTGTAAGAGACGATATTCAAGTGGGAAACAGCCTTTCCGCGGCTTTTGGAAAACATCCTAATGTTTTCGACACCCTTTTTGTCAGTATGGTCAAAGCGGGTGAAGCCGGTGGTATGCTAAGCGCGATTCTTGATCGCGTTGCCAGTTACATGGAAAAATCTCTTAAGTTGGAGCGAAAAATCAAAGGCGCGATGGTCTATCCCGCTGTCGTCGTTTCCATGGCTCTTATTATTACGGTTGCACTATTGACAAAAGTCGTTCCCACTTTTGTTGGAATTTTTGAATCGCTCGGAGGAGACCTTCCGACTCCGACAAAAATTTTAATCGGCATTAGCAACGCTTTGCGATTTTACTTCTTATGGATTGTGGGGGGAGCTATCCTTATCTATTTTGGGTTTACTTTCTACAGCCAGACGGAAGGGGGAGGCGTTGTGGTTGATCGTGTCAAATTGAAACTGCCTGTTTTCGGGGAGCTGATTCGCAAGGTTTCCATAAGCCGTTTTAGCCGAACCTTGGCGACACTCACTCAAAGCGGCGTTCCTATTTTAGCGTCTTTGGATATTGTCGGAAAAACATGCGGCAATAAAGTCTTGGAGATTGCCGTCAATAATGTTAAGAATAATGTCCGTGAGGGTGAAAATATCGCGGCACCTCTTATTAAAAGCGGAGTTTTTCCTTCTATGGTGACCCGTATGATTTCTGTCGGAGAAAAAACGGGTGAACTCGAAAAAATGTTAGCAAAAATTGCCGACTTCTACGATGACCAGGTGGATACGGCGGTTTCGAGTTTGACCAGCTTGATTGAGCCTTTGATCATTGCTTTTTTGGGTATTGTTGTCGGCGGTATTGTGGTAGCACTTTTCTTGCCTATTATTAAACTTACAACAATGATTCATTAATGATAAAAAGAAAAATAATTCTTGGCCGCCGTTCATTCACGCTAATCGAACTTATGATTACCATCGTGGTGGGCCTGCTTGTTTTGGGCGGCGTGTCACTGTCGATTTTTAATTCCTTGGTTTTAAATGAGTACAACGAAAAATTTACGACCGCTATGAATTTTGCCAGAAAGCAATTAGAGCAAACCATCGCGAAAAAATCATCTTTCAGCACAATCATTAGCGTGTTGGATACGACCTGCACTTCGTCATCTACCGCCAATACGCTTGCCGCCGCCGGTTTGGACGGAAATTATAGGATTGAGGTAAATCCTGTTCCAGTAACGGGATCAGTCTCTGCCGAGATAGTAGATGTCCGCGTTGTTGTATGCTGGAAAATGAGAGGCGGCAGAATCATAGGAGAATGCACGCTGGATTCGAATCTGATCCCGCCACCCAGCAGTACTTGCGGCCAATTAAAGTTTAACGATATTAACGGCAATAGTAAGTATGATTCCCCGTGTACTTTAGAAACGGCTGTTGCTCAAAATTAATTGTAGTTTTCCTACCGATTTTCTTTTGAAAAAACTCCGCTTTTTATTTCGAAAGTGAAAAAAACAAAAAGATTATTCTTTTTTGCTCTTTTCCTCTTATAATAAACGTGGTAACTTTTACATCACGAAACTAAAGGACTACGTTTAAAGCGATGCCTCATATTAATCTTTTATCTCCAGGGACAAGCGCAAAAAAGATTGAAACAAAAATCATCCCTTCAGCTGTCTCTAAAATAAATATTCCGCAAATCTTGCCCGGCCTTTTGGGCCGCTGTGCCGTTTGTACCGGCGCGATTGTTGTCGTTTGGTTGATTTTAGCTTTCCAAATTTCCATTCAAGAAAAGAAATTAAGCGTCGCAAGCCGTGATACGGAAGGTTTAAGCGCTTATCCTTCTAAAATGGAGGCCATGAAAAAAGAAAAAGAAGGCCTTGAAAAAAAAGCTCTTTTAATTGACCAGCTGTCTTCGCGTCAATTTTTTTGGTATGAAAAACTTGATTTGATTTCTTTCCTGATTCCCCAAGGTGTGTGGCTCACCGACATTTCTTTGCGTAAAGAAAAGATGTCAGCCAAAGAAATGGCAGCCCTGAAAGGCGTTGGGATTGAACAAAAAACTATTTTGGTCGTTCGTGGAACAGCAGTCGCTTATAAAATTCAAGATGCCGTTGGATTAGTGGGGAGCTTTATTCACATTCTTCAAGGTAATGAGCAGTTTGCGAAGGGTTTCAAAGAGATTAAGCTTAACACCGCCACCAAGGGAACCCTCGGCGGCTTGGATGTTATGCGGTTTGACTTATTCTGCGAGGTTAAGTAATGGTGCCCGTTGTGGATAGGAAAATGAAGAAACCAATTCCGCCGTCGAATGTTTACTTAAATCTTTTGATACATTACGCGCCTTTGTGGGTACCCATAACTTTGGTTTTACTATTTTTATTTTTCGTTTTTATTCCTTCGATTCAAAAACTATCTTCTTTAAATCAGAAGATTAAGGCAAGTGAAAACCTCAAAACTGCGGCAAATCGAAGCAAGGCTGATATGCAGCGGATGAAAAAGGATTTAGAAAGCTCTAAGGCTAAGGTCGCGGAGTTTGAAAAAAGATTACCAAAGCGAATTAAGACGACACTTATTATTGAAACCCTTCAACAAATTACTGAGCAGGCAAAGCTCAAATTTTCTTCGCTCGAACCGGCACCGATTATTAAGTACACGCTCACCGAAACCAATGATGTTTTTGTGGAATTGCCGGTTAAAGTGAAAGTCAATTGCGGGTTTTATGATTTGGTCGAATTTTTAAAGAAAATTGAAACGGCAAGTCAATTTATGAAGATTGCAGATTTAAGTGTCAAATCGAATCCTTCTTCGGAGTGGGAGCATGCGGTTGAATTTTCCGTGAGCGCTTTTTCTAAGGGAGAAAGCGATGAATAAATTTATTTTTACCGCTATTGTGCTTGCATTATTATGCGCGAAAGAAAATTATTCCTTTGCGCAAGACAGCGAATGGGATGCACAACATAAAAAAAGAGATCCTTTTGTTGCATTAGTGAGCACTAATGGTAAGATAAAAACTGCAGAGGAACTTTTTCCCGTTATCAAGTCTAAGCCGTTGTCGATGAACATCTCTGTACGGGCGATTATCTGGGATGAAAAGAGGCCGCTCGTGCTCATTAATAATAAAGTCTATGCCGAGGGGGCGGAAATCGCGGGTGGCCTTAAAGTTGACAAGATTGCTCCCAACAGCGTCACATTAAACGACAACGGGAACTTGGTTACACTGCCTCTTAAAAAAATACAAGGACAATGAAAAAAGAAAAAAGCTATTTGTGGGTTCGCGCTTGGTGCGTGGTGCTTTTATTTTCTTTAGTTTGTGTTTTTTCGCTCAAAGCCTTTGCGCAAGAGCATGCCGTGACGAATTCAGAGTCCATGTCTGATGTTTCTGCGGCCGTTACTGAACCATCAGTGAGCCAAGTTGCCGCTTCACCATCTCCTCCCGATTCACCTTCAACAGAACATGCAACGCAAGCGCCGCCTTCCGATAAGCCTGTCGTAAGCGATGGCAATGGGGAGCTTATTAGCGTTAATTTTGAGAATGTGGATATTCATGATGTGATAAGAATCCTCGCCGAAAAAGCCCAGCTTAATATGGTCGTTGGGCCTGAAGTCGCGGCAACCGTTAACCTTCAGCTTAATAATGTCTCGTGGGAAAAAGCCTTAAAAGTCATTTTGATGACCTATAATCTCACGTATAAGCGCGATGGCGATATGATTCGCATTATGACCCTAGACCAGCTGCAAGCCGAAGACGAAAAAGTTCCCTTAGCCACAAAAATCATCACCCTTAATTTTGCCAGAGCCGCCGAAGTCAAAAGCAATTTTCAAAATATGCTAAGCAGCAGAGGGCGCATTGATATAAATGATCGAACCAATAGCCTTATTGTTACGGATATTCCTGATAACATTACTCGGATTGAGGAAATTGCCAATAAATTAGATACCCGCACGCCTCAGGTTATGATTGAAGCCCTTATGGCTGATGTTGTAGTTACTCAAGACGATCAGCTGGGAGTCGATTGGACACTCAAATGGCCGGATGACAGGCCGAATCAAAAGAGAAGTTTTCATACTGTCCCCGGAAAGCTTTCTCCGGCAGGGGAAATTATCAGCTTTGGAACAACTATTTTAACCGATAAAGATATTAACGCGACCATTGCGGCGTGGCAGCAACAATCCAAAGTCAATATTTTGGCCCATCCAAAAATTTTAACACTCGATAATTTGGCCGCGAAAATAAATTTAACCGAAGAAATTCCTTATCAGCAGCAAACCACATCCACGGCAAGCAGCAGTGC
>CAZBRU010000041.1:0-9254 GCA_964494585.1 uncultured Planctomycetales bacterium | reverse complement strand
CCGGTTGCTACAATAATTGTTTTGGTCAGAATATTTTGCGCATCCGTAAAAACTTTAAAAGGATTAGATTTTAAATCAACCCTTGCGACAGTCTCAGTCACGATACGGGCGCCGCAATGAATAGATTGCTCGCGCATTTGATCCATCAGCGCTGGGCCGGAAATTCCTTTTGGAAAGCCGGGATAATTCTCAACTTCCGTGGTTGTGGTCAATTGCCCACCCGCGGCAACGCCGCCGGCTAAAAATCCTTCAAACACGAGAGGGTTTAATTTGGCGCGGCCCGCGTAAATGGCGGCCGTATGAGCGGCGGGGCCTGATCCAACAATGACAACGTTTTCAGGGTTTGCCATAAGCAAATTACAAAAGGAAAGAGTTCAAAATATCAGTACGCGGCCGCTGAGGAGTATTTTTGACAAGGTTGTGCAAAATATCATCGTAACGGGGTTTATTAACATCTTGATAGAAAAGGCCAAAATAGCGGCGTTCACTCTGCGCGTATTTAAAAGCATCCTCAACATTTGCAGGGTCATGCACAACAACTTCGGCTTTTTCAACGATACGTTTGTCCGGAGCGATTCCTTTAGCATGCTTCAAAAATGAAAACCACGACGTTGTTTTGTGGTCAAAGTTCTCAGCGTCGAAATGCGGGCAGCGTTGCGAAATATGCACAAAGGCAAATCCCGGATGCGCAAAAGCCGCTTCGACAGTGCTCGCCATGTGGTCGGGCATCCAATCCGCGGTGCTCGCGACAAACGAACCGCCCAAGCCTAACGCGAGCCTGACAGGATTAAGCGGGTCAAGAAATGTTCCCTGCGGCTGGGTCATGGTTTTATGATTTTTACGCGTTGTCGGCGAGGTTTGATGTTTTGTGAGCGCGTAAAGTTCGTTGTCAAACAAAAGAAAAACGCATTTAAAATTTTTGTTGATGCCGTGAATCAAATGATTTCCGCCGATACTCAACGCGTCGCCGTCACCTGATTCGACAAAAATATTTAAATCAGGGCGGGCTAAGCGCAGTCCGAGCGCGACCGTGATGGGACGGCCGTGAATCGAATGAACGCCGTACGTATTGATATAATTCGGCGTGCGGCCCGAACATCCAATTCCGGAAACGTTAACGGTCAGTTCCGGTGCAAGCTGTTTATCTACGAAAAATCTCTTTAAAGCCATGACAATACCAAAATCACCGCAACCGACACACCAACGCGGCTGTTCAGTATTTAAACTCTGAACCGTTATAGGCTCTGCAGTAGGTTTAATTTCTGTTTCTTGACTCATACAGCGCTCCTTACAAAAATTAAGTGCAAAATTACTTTAATAGTTCACGAATTCTTGCCGCGACACCTTTGGGCGTAAGCGGACGGCCTGTGGCTTTTGAAATAGCCGCCTGCACATCAACGAGCGTGTGCGCTCTAAGCAAGAACGCGAGCGGCGGCGGTTTTAATTCATCACCGTAGGCGACTTCAACTGTTACAACTCTTTTAAATTTTGAAAAAATATCTTTCATCATAAGCGGCAGAGGATAAACAATTTTTAAATGCAAACCCGAAACTTTATAGCCTTCCGCGCGGCATAGCTGAATGCCTTCATCAATCGCGCCTTTAGAACTTCCCCAGCCGACAACCAGCATATCACCGTCTTCAGGGCCAAAAAATTCCGGTTTTAGCAGCGCGCGCTGAACATGATGTATTTTTTCATTGCGAATTTCATGTCCGCGTTGATTTGTTTTTGCAAAATAACTAACCTGTCCCTGGCGGTCTGTATTTAAACCCGTAACGCGGCGAATTCCAGTCGGTGTGCCCGGAATGGATTGATTGTCGCGCACCATTTCAATCTTATCGGGCAAACGGCTCATATAAAATCGTTCTAGAATCAAATCTGAAATTTGATTCGAATCAGTCATCTCTGTAATTTTTAGCTTGTTGACAACTTTGTAACTATTCGCGGTTTGAAAATCGCTCATAATAAAAACAGGAAGGCGTAATTTTTCAGTAATATACCGCGCCAAATGAGGCGCGTAAAAACAATCAATGACATTGGCAACGCTTATGATCACCTTGGTGTTGTCGCCATGAGAACCGAAAGCAACTGCCAAAAGATCAGACTGCTCTGTTTTTGTAGGCATCCCCGTTGACGGGCCTGAACGCTGCGCGTCAATGATAACGAGCGGAATTTCTGCCGCCGCCGCAAATCCAATAAATTCCTGTTTTAATGAAAGCCCCGGGCCGGACGTGCATGTCACCGATGGGACTCCGCCAAAATAAGCGCCAATCGCCGAGCCGATGGCCGCGATTTCATCTTCGGCTTGATGAACAATGCCGCCATAGGCGGGAAAATTTTTTGCTAAAGAATGCATAATCGATGACGCAGGTGTGATGGGATATCCCGCAAAATATTTAATACCGGCGTCAATGATGCCCATGCTGAGAGCGGAATTGCCGTCGATAAGAATTTTTTCAACCTTGGTATTGGCTTCCGAACCCGCGACTTCAAAGAGGAGGTGAATATTTTGCTGCGCGTATTTAAAACCGTTTTCAAAAAGTAAAACATTTTTCCGTAGCATTTCTTCGTTGATTTTTGGAAAAGCTTTTTTAATTTCTTTAACGACAAGTTCCGGCGTGGCATTAAAAATGGAGGTAAGCATTCCTAGATAAAACATATTTCTACCGGCGCCGCCCATACTGCGCATGGTCATGAGGCTGGCCTGATCGACTTCAAAAGGAAAAATTTCAAGCCCCAGTGTCTCGACGCGCTGTGTCACATCTGAAAAAGACTTAACATTTGCCGCTTTATCGCCCATATCGAGAAGAACTTTACAGTTAGGGTTTGTTTCTCCGTCGTCAAGCCTTCTGTCTAGCACAATTTCGTGAGACGCTATAATCAAGTCCGTGTCGCTTCCGACGTCGTTGATTTCCATTTCGGCAATACGAATAATGACTCCGGAAAGCGCCGGGCGCGTGCGCGGCGGCGGAGAGATTTCGGCCGGAATCATAGGCTCAATAAAAACATTTTTGCCCATGGCGGCAAAAGCTTTAATCAAAATATCGCCTGCTTTTTGGGCGCCAAAACCGGCGTCCATTAAAAGTTCAAGTCGAATAATTCTTCGTTTATCGGGACTCATCTAAAAACCTTTCTTGCTTGATTTGATTTCTCACTATAACATTTTGATTAATTTTCGCAATACCTTTTAAGTTAATCTTTCGCCTTAAACGGGCGAAGCTCTTCCAATCCTTTCATATATTCCAAGCTGTCATCGACTTTGAATTCCGCGCCTTTTTCTTCTTGGGCAAGCAATTCATTCAGGGGAATTTCTGACTTAATCACAAAGCCGGCGTCTTTAATCATCTGTAATGTTTTAAGCCGCCGCTCGCCTTTTGTGTTCAAATAACCATCGAGAAAAAGAGAATTTGCGGCGTAAAGTCCTAGAACCTCCATACTGCGCAAATGCCCTTCGCGGCCTGCGGCCATACGGATTTCCGCTGTCGGATTAAGCAGGCGGAAAAGACACAAAATCCGAAGGCAGTATTGCGGCGTTAATTCATTATTTTTAATTAAAAGATTTCCTTCGATTGGAATCAAAAAATTGATCGGAATGGAGCGCGCTTTCAATTCCCGGAGCTTATAAGCGATTTCGACGATATCTTGCGCTGTCTCGCCCATACCGGCGATCATTCCTGAGCAAATTTCGAGCCCAACTTTTTTTGCAGCCGTTAACGTGTTTAAACGGTCCGCAAAAGTATGCGTTGTACAAATGTTCGGATAATTTTCTTCAGAGGTATTTAAGTTGTGATTAAGACGGTCAAGCCCTGCGGCCTTTAATTTGGCCGCGGCGCTTTCATTCATCAAGCCGGCCGAGACACAAACTTCAATGGGATAACGCGATTTTATTTCACGGATTAAATTTGAGAGCTGTTCAACTCTTTTTTCGGAAGGGCCGCGGCCTGCTGAGACCATACAGTAGCGAAAGGCGCCGGATTCATAGGCTTGCTTTGCCTCGGCTAAGATTTCTTTATCGTTTTTTAAAGGATACTCGTCGATGGAAGCCTGGGAAGTCTTAGCCTGCGCGCAATAATGGCAGTCTTCCGGACAAAAGCCATTTTGGATGTTGTTGATGATGTGGACTTGAACTTCATTGCCCGCGTAGGCCTTTCGAACCTCATAAACAGCGTCCAAAAGCCTCAGAAGATGAAGCGAGGGTGATGTTAAAATGTCCAAACAAACGGATTTGGGAAGTAATTCACCTTTTAAACTCGTTTGTGTAAGCTCAGCGTAGAAGCAGGGGTCCATAAGATTTTCTTTTTTCGCTATTTTAATACAAAAATTATTGAAATGCAAATATTTAACTTTTTCTTGCTTTTATCTCCACGGGAGTATAAACTATACACATTCTGCATATGAAAAGCCAACACACCTTCCATATTCCCGTCATGGGAACCGGATTCTCAATCGACACCCCTATCAAAGTTGCTCGATATGGGATTTCGTCCGTTATATCCATTGTCGATGATGTTTTAATCGAACAAGTCCGCCGATTTTACTGCACTAAGGCAGGCGAAGAATATATTCCTATCACAAAAGAAGATGACGATTTTCGCGCGCGGCGCATCACCGAATACCTAAATCTCGTCGATCGTATCGTTAAAGCGCAATTTGAAGACCTTAAAGCATCCGCTTTCGAGGTTGGAAGCGAAATCACAAAATATTTTGAACTTCTTCCCGAAACTGCGCCACTCAAAAAATTGTACCACACAATGCTTAAAACGAGCGACGCAAACGAAAAAGCGAAAATGCAAGAAACGCTTCGCGAAAGCATCGTTCCTGGCCGTATCAATGTCAACATTATGACAAAAGTGGATAGAATGAATTATGATAAAGACGGCAATGAACTTCCATCTGAATATTCTGATGCCTTATCCGCTCTTCGCGGTTACGCCAAAAGCACGTTGGCATCCGCCATTGTTTTTTCGGCCGGAATTAACCGCAGGCTTTACACCTACGCGGAACAATTTAAAGATTTTTACGCCGATGCTAAGGGCTTTATTAAAAAGCAGGTTGTTTTAAAAGTGAGCGACTATCGCTCGGCGATTATCCAAGGAAAATTTTTCGCAAAAAAAGGTATTTGGGTTTCTGAATACCGCATTGAATCCGGCCTTAACTGCGGCGGGCACGTCTTCCCTGCTGCCGGAGAACTTATGGGGCCGATCATGCAGGAATTCAAAGACAAACGCCAAGAATTTATTACCGCTCTTCACGACATTTGCAATGAAGCTTTAAAACTTAGAGAAAAACTTACATTTGCAAAACCCCTTGAAGTAAGAGTCACGGCACAAGGCGGTATCGGAACGGTAAAAGAAGACCAGTTTGTGCTCAATTATTACGGAATTTACAGTACCGGCTGGGGCTCACCTTTTCTCTTAGTCCCTGAAGTCACGAATGTTGACGAAGCGACTTTACAAAAGCTTTCAAAAGCCACCGAAAAAGATGTTTACACAAGCGATGTTTCTCCGCTCGGCGTTCCGTTTAATAATTTACGCGGCAGCGAAAGTGATTTAGAGCAAATCCGGCGCACTGAAAAAGGCCGCCCGGGAAGCAGCTGCCCAAAAAGTTACCTTGTCTCAAACCGAGAATTCACAGCGAAGCCTATCTGCACAGCCTCCCGTCAGTATCAAAAATTAAAGCTAGACCAAATTTCAACGCTGAATTTGTCGACCGATGAGATAGAAAGAGCCACCGCAAAAGTGGTTCTCAAAGCCTGCATTTGCAATGATCTCGGTGAAGGATTTGTCATCAAAAATTCAATTGCTAAAGAAGGCAATAAGCTTTTTCCGGCCGTCTGCCCCGGCCCCAACATCGCCTATTTTTCGAAAATTGTTTCTTTAAGGGAAATGGTCGACCATATTTATGGCCGTCTTAATCTTTTAAATCCTGGCTACCGGCCGCATATGTTCATCAAAGAGCTTCAGATCAATATTGAATTTCTTCAAAAAGAAATCAAGAAAGCTTTGCCCGGGCCAAGCACTTTGCAGGTTCAATATTTCAATGAATTCAAAACGAATCTTTTCAAAGGCATAGAATATTATCAGGATCTTTTTCCGAAAATGATTAGTGAGACTGCGGAGTTTCGGCAAAAAATGACGGAAGATTTAATGGTTTTAAAACAGGATTTAAACGATTTGATTGGACGTCACTGCGAAGCTTTTGGTGCGGTCCTCGAAGGCCTGCCGGTTCCCTCTACCCTCTAAGAATAAATCTCGCTCCCCTTTTCTTTAAACTCTTTTGCTTTTTCGATTAAGCCTTGCTCAATGGCTTGTGCCTCGTCGAGATTATTTTTTTCGGCAAAATCACGTACGTCTTGAGTGATTTTCATTGAGCAAAAATTTGGCCCGCACATCGAACAAAAATGCGCGAGTTTAGCGCCTTCAGCCGGGAGAGTCTGGTCGTGAAAGCTTTGTGCGGTTTCGGGGTCGAGACTTAAATTAAATTGATCTTTCCAGCGGAATTCAAAACGCGCTTTTGAAAGCGCGTCATCGCGTGATTGCGCGCCCTTATGGCCTTTGGCTAAATCCGCGGCGTGGGCAGCAATTTTATAAGCAATGATTCCCGCCTTAACGTCATCTTTATTGGGAAGCCCCAAATGTTCTTTGGGCGTCACATAACAAAGCAACGCCGTTCCAAACCACCCAATCATAGCCGCGCCGATGGCAGAGGTGATGTGATCGTATCCCGGCGCGATATCAGTCGTTAACGGCCCAAGCGTATAAAACGGTGCTTCACTACAAACCTCAAGCTGTTTATCCATATTTTCTTTGATCAAATGCATCGGAACGTGCCCCGGCCCTTCAATCATCGTTTGAACGTCATGCTTCCACGCGATTTTTGTAAGCTCCCCTAAAGTTTCAAGCTCTGAAAATTGCGCCGTGTCATTGGCGTCCGCGATACTTCCGGGGCGAAGCCCATCGCCTAAACTAAAGCTCACATCGTACGCCTTCATAATTTCACAAATGTCTTCAAAATGCGTGTAGAGAAAATTTTCTTTATGGTGCGACAAACACCATTTGGCTAAAATCGAACCGCCGCGCGAAACAATTCCGGTTTTACGTTTTGCAGTCAACGGAATATAACGAAGCAAAACACCGGCATGAATTGTAAAATAATCGACGCCTTGCTCGGCTTGTTCAATTAAGGTTTCGCGAAAAATTTCCCAGTTAAGTTCTTCAGCCTTGCCGTTCACTTTTTCCAAGGCTTGATAAATGGGAACGGTGCCAACCGGTACGGGCGAATTGCGCAAAATCCATTCGCGTGTTTCGTGAATATTTTCTCCCGTCGACAAATCCATGATTGTGTCCGCGCCCCAGCGGGTCGCCCAAACCATTTTTTCAACTTCTTCGGAAATACTGGAACTAAGGGCGGAATTTCCGATATTGGCATTGATTTTGACCAGGAAATTCCGCCCGATAATCATGGGTTCACTTTCAGGATGATTAATATTCAAAGGAATAATCGCCCGGCCGCGCGCGACTTCGCTTCGCACAAACTCAGCGTCACAATTTTCACGAATCGCGACATATTCCATTTCCGGCGTCACGATTCCCTTTTTAGCATAATGCATTTGGCTCACATTCAAGCCCTTCTTGGCTTTAAACGGACGCGCAGTTCCTTCGACGTCATTACGATTTAAAACCCAAGACTGCCTCGAAGCTTTAAGGCCGTGCGTGATATCAATCGAAACATCTTCATCTGTATATGGGCCCGACGTGTCGTAAACTTCAATTTTTGGATTTTGAACTTGAATTTGATTTTCTGCTGTCGGAGATTGGGAAATTTCACGGAAAGGAACGCGGACATCCAAAAAGCGCGCGCTTTTTTTATAAATTTTCTTCGAGCCGGGTAACGGTTTGTGGCTCAAATCTAAATTTTCGAAGTTTAATTTATCGGCAGGTTTGATCATTTAGCTGAAAGACGTTCCGCAACCGCAGCTGCTTTTGGCATTGGGATTTTTATATTTAAAGCCGCTTTCCTTTAACGTGTCAATATAATCGATCACGATGCCCTTAACAAAGGACGCGCTTTCCTGATTTACAAAAATCTTTAAACCGTTTTGTTCAGCGATGACATCATTTTCGTAAGAATTTTTTTGAAAACTCATCTCATACGAAAGTCCGGCGCAGCCACCAGTTGCGACACCAAAACGAAGGCCATAGCCCTGCTTGCCTTCTTTTTCCATCATGGATTTGATTTTTACCGCTGCCGCGTCTGTCAAAACGACAACCGCTTCATTTGAAGCCGTATTGTGCGCCGTTGTTTGAGTCATTTTTATTACCACCTGTTGATACTATATCCTACCCGTCGAATAAAGTCAACCCTTCGGGAGCTATTTGTTTTATGTGTTCACTTTTGGAGGATAAAAAAGGGCGATGCTGTTTGTAAATCCGTGTAAAAAATTATGCCCGCCTACCGGCCCAATTTCGCCCGCGCAAAAAAATCCGCCCGCCGGAATCGGGCCTAAATGCTGTTGAATTAGTTTAATATCGTGATTTTTTTGGCGAAATAAATATTCCCCGCGCCCATTGCAGCAAAACACGAGCGCGCCCTTCGGCCGCTGATTGGGGTTTTGCTTTTGCTTCCACGCTAAAAGCTCACGAAGGTCTTCCGTCGCTGTCTTGGCGTCGCGTAAATGAAATTGAACGGTCTGGCCTGTTTTGACAAAATCAGCAATCACGCCGGCATTTGTTCGAGGGTCAATACCCATAAGCCCGCGGATAAGAAAATCCCCGCGTTTAAATTCATCCTTGTATTCATCCATGGCAATTCCGACAAAAATCGCTTCCTGCGCCAAGAGTTGATCCGAAGACGGTAATTTCTTAAGCGCGTCTTGAAGCACTTCCAAAAAAGGTTTTCCGGCTAACGTATGAATAAAATTATCTTCCGCCTTCGTGATGATATACGTGTCTCCGATGGGTTTGCAGCCTTGCGAAACAATTGTCTCAATGTGAAGATTGCCCGTTAAGGCAACACCGACAACTCCATCGTCACGTGTTTCAGAATTAACAACAAGCGTATTTTCTCCGGGAGCTGACGCCGAACTCGCGAGTCCGCCCATCACCGGACATCCGCTGTACGCTTGATTAAGTCCGCTTAGAAAACGGTTGATGTCAAAAAGAAACGGGTCCGGTAAAGCTAAAAAGGTCGGATTTTCATTTGGAAAAATTTCAAAAAAACTATACCACGCGTCTTTCGTTTTTAATCCTTCGAGC
>CAZBRU010000040.1:682-9256 GCA_964494585.1 uncultured Planctomycetales bacterium | reverse complement strand
GAAAAAGCACAGTGGCTTTAAAATTAGCGCAAAAGAAATCTATTTCCGCGGTGATTTGCCTGGGCGCCGTGATTCGCGGAGAAACGATTCATTTTGAACTTGTGGCGCAGGAAGCGGCTGTCGGAATCAGGGAAGTGATGTTAAGAACTGAAAAACCGATTATTTTTGGTATTTTGACGACGAATACAACAAACCAGGCATATAAACGCTCCCAAATTAAAGGCGCCAACAAAGGAAAAGACGCGGCGAGGGCCGCGGTTTCCATGATCCGTTCTTTAAAAAACCTGCCTGCCGGCAGGCAGGTTTAAAATAATTTTCAACTTATGCGAAAACGCACTCAATCGCGCGAATGGGCTTTAAAACTTCTTTATCAGGCCGAGGTGGCACATCGCCCTTTAAAAGAAATCGCGGAAGAATTTGTCCAGTCGCATGACGTCAAAAATCAAGAGGTTAAGGATTTTTGTAAGGCTCTCATTTTAGGTGTTGAGAAAAATCTTTCCGGCATTGACGAGAAAATCGTCGAGTACGCGAGCAACTGGCAAATCGACCGTATGGCCGTGATTGATAAAAATATTTTAAGGCTCGGCGTTTTTGAGCTTAAATATTCTCTGGACGCGCCGCCCAAAGTTATTATTAATGAAGCCATCGAGCTTGCCAAAAAATACGGCGACTTGGAATCGAGCAAATTCATCAACGGCATCTTAGATAAAATCCACAAAACAGAAATCATGTCCAAAACGTGAAACTTGCCGACCTTCACATCCATACCTTTTTTTCAGATAGCACATCCTCTCCCGAAGAAGTTGTCGAAGACGCTAAGCAAAAAAATTTAAACTGCATCGCCATCACAGATCACGACACGACCGACGGAATCAAGCCGACGCAGGAAGCGGCAAAGAAAAGCGGCCTCGAGGTTCTTCCGGGGATTGAATTGTCTTCTGAAATTCACGAGAAGGATATTCATATTCTAGGATATCTTATGGATTTTGAAGATGAAAAATTGCAGAGTGAACTTTTGAAGATGCAGGACGCCCGTCAAAGAAGAGTTGAAACCATGATTTTGAAACTTAAAACTCAAGGCATAAACAATATCGAACCGGAGGAAGTTTTTTCGCTTGTGCGCTCAAAAGCCGTCGGGCGTGTTCATTTGGCTACGATTTTAAAACAAAAAGGGCATGTGCATACGATTGGCCAGGCGTTTGAAAAATTTATCGGCGAAGGATGTGCCGCGTATGTGAAAAAATTTAAGATCACACCCTTTGAAGCGATCGCGTTAATTCGAAAATTTAACGGAGTCGCCGTCCTGGCGCATCCTATGTTAAATGGAAAAGATGAGTTAATCCCAAGTTTTGCCGAGGCAGGCTTGCAAGGAATCGAAGTCTATTATCCAAACATTAGCGAAACTACGATGCGCTACTATGAAGGAATTGCAAAGAAGCATAATTTGATTGCGACCGGCGGTTCCGACGGACATGGCAGAGCCAAGACGAGCACGTTTATCGGTAAAATCAAGATTCCTTATGAAATTGTTGAAAAATTAAAGAGCGCAAGGGGAAAATGAACGATTTAGATTACATGAAGCTTGCGATGGACTTGGCTCTGAAGGCCAAGGGAAAAACTTCGCCCAATCCTTTGGTCGGAGCGCTCATCGTTAAGAATAATCGCATTGTCGGCCGCGGCTATCATCTATTTTGCGGAGGAGATCACGCGGAGGTCGTTGCTTTAAAAGCGGCAGGCGCAAAGGCCAAAGGCGCGAAACTTTACGTGACCCTTGAACCGTGTTCTCATTTTGGCCGTACGCCGCCATGCGTTGATAAAATCATTTTGAGCGGCATCAAAGAAGTGATTGTCGGAATGATTGACCCCAATCCGCTGAATAATGGCAAATCGATTCAAAAACTGCGCCGCGCTGGAATTAAGGTAAAGCTGGGAATTTTAGAGGATAAGCTCTCCCAAATGAACGAATGGTTTATCAAATTTATCAGGCAAAAGATGCCTTTTGTTGTGGTAAAATGGGCGCAGACTTTGGACGGTAAAATCGCCGCTAAAAACGGACATTCGAAGTGGATCAGTTCTGAGAAATCACGGGATTACGCTCGTTCTTTGCGTGGAGATTTTGACGCTATTTTGGTTGGAATCAACACCATTTTGAAAGACAATCCTCATCTTAAAGCGGCAGAGAAATCTAAGCATTTAAAGAAAATTATTCTAGATACAAGATTAAAAATTCCTTTGGGCGCGAATATTTTTAAAGAAACCAGCCCTTGTGACATTTTTATCGCGACAACAAAAAAAGCACCAAAACAAAGAGTTGAAGCGTTGTTAAAAAAAGGTACAAACGTCATTATTTGTCCGCAGAGGAAAGATCGCATTGATTTAAAATGGCTTTTTAAGGACTTAGGCCGACGAGAAATTGCTTCGGTTTTTGTCGAAGGCGGGGCCGCGGTTTTGGGGAGCGTTTTAAAAGAAAATTTAGCGGACAAAGCGATTGTTTTTGTTGCCCCCACGATTATGGGCGATCAAGATGCGCTTAGCGCGGTTAAAGGTATTTCGATAAATAATGTTAACCATGCCATTCCCTTGTGTTGTTTAACGCTCGGGACGATTGGTTCAGAGATTGTGGTGGAAGGCTATGTTCACAGGCATCATTGAAGATAAGGGAAAAGTTGTCAAGGTTAGACCTGCGAAAAATCTTTTGACGCTTACCATTGAAGCGCCGAAGATTTTTCAAGGTTCGAGGGAGGGAGACAGCATTTCCGTCGATGGAGCTTGCTTGACCATCTCGAAATTGAGCAGGGGCGCGGCTTCGTTTGATGTGATGAAAGAAACCATCGATAAAACCACTTTAAAATATTTAAAATCTGAAAGCATTGTGAATCTTGAACCGGCGCTTATGGTCAATCGCCGGGTGGGCGGGCATTTTGTTTTAGGGCATGTCGATGGAGTTGGGATTATTAAAAAGAAGCTCGTAAAAGAAAATTTTGTTGAATATGAGATTGCGGTCGATAAAAATCTCATGCGCTACATTGTTTCGAAGGGATCGGTTTGCGTTGACGGGATTAGCTTAACGGTCGGAAAAATACGTCCAAATTCCTTCTCGGTTTATATCGTGCCCTACACTTTAAAAGAGACTACGCTTAAAAATAAAAAACTGAATGATAAAGTCAATATTGAAACAGATATTTTGGCAAAATATATTTTAGATAAAGTGCTTTTAAGTAAAAATATTTTAACGGAAACTGCCGTATAAAAAATGAAAAGACGCGTTGTCATTACAGGTTTGGGAGTTTTGGCCGGGAACGGTAAGGGCAAGGAAGAATTCTGGCAAGCCCTAGAAGACGGCAAAGTTGGATATCAGCCCGTGAAGACTTTTGATGTGCCGCAGGACCAATTTCAGCATAATGTCGCCGCTGAAATTAAAGATTTTGATGCCATCACTTATATGGGGCAAAAAGGCCTTCGCAATCTTGACCGCAGTACGCGTATTTTAATTTCCGCCGGAAGATTAGCGGTTTTAGACAGCGGTTATATTGTGACGGAAGAAAATACCGATGACACCGGAGTTTCCGTCGGAACGACATTGGGAAGTATCAAAAGCATCGCGGATTTTGATGAAGTGACATTGCGCGAAGGGCCGCGTTACACAAACCCAGCTCTTTTCCCAAACACGGTTATCAATTCTCCGGCGAGCCAAGTTTCCATTTGGCAGAAAATTAAGGGTTTTAATACAACGATTTCGACCGGCTTTACGGCGAGCATGGACGCTATGAGTTACGCGTATGATTTTTTGCAGTATGAGCGCGCGAAGGTCATTTACACCGGCGGCGTTGAGGAAATGGCGTATTTAACGTTTTACGGATTTTATGTTTTAAAATTTATGTCCGGCTCGAAAGACGGCGAGGCCTTTATCAATTGCCCTTTTGATAAACGAAGAAATGGTGTCACCTTCGGTGAAGGCGCGTGTCTTTTGTGCATGGAGGATTATGAGCATGCGCTGCGTCGTGACGCGCCCATTATGGCGGAGGTTTTAGGATTTGGAACGAGCTTCGACCCTTTTCGGATTAACAAATATAATCCGCGCGGCGCGGGTTTAAAACGCTCCATGCAATTTGCCTTAGATGAAGCAGGCGTTAAGCCAGAAGACATCGATTATATTTGTGCCAACGCCAATTCCAGTATTGCCGCGGATAAAATTGAAACGGAAGCGCTTAAAGAAATTTTTGGCGAGCACGCCAAAAGGATTCCCATTAGCGCCGTTAAATCGATGCTTGGTGAATGTTATAGCGTTTCCGGCGCGTTGGCCGCGGCCGCGAGCGTGGGAGTTTTAGTCAAAAACTTTATTCCTCCGACGATAAATTATGAAATTCCGGACCCGGCGTGCGATTTAGATTATGTCCCAAATAAATCCAGAAAAGCAGAAGTGAATCATATTTTGATTATTAATTTCGGCCCCAACGGCACAAACACATGCATGGTTTTAAAAAGGTTTAAGAAATGAGCTCTTTAAAGGGAAAAGTCGCGGTTGTGACAGGCGGCGCGCGGGGAATCGGGCGCGCGATTGTTCTTATGCTGGCGCGTGAAGGCTGTGATGTTTCATTCAATTATTTGAAAAGTAAAGATGAAGCCAAACATTTAGAAAATGAAATTAAGAAAATCGGCGTGCGCGGCAAAGCTGTTTGCGTTGATGTTAAAGATTTTGAAGGAATCAAGAAGTGGGTTGAAGATGTCAAAAATGAATTTGGCCGGCTCGATATCTTAATCAATAACGCGGGAATTATTAACGATAAAGCTTTGATGATGATGAGTGAAGATGATTGGCACCAAATCATCGAAACAAATTTGACGGGAACTTTTAATGCGAGCCGCGCGTGCATCGTGACATTTTTGAAACAAAAAAGCGGCGACATCGTCAACATTTCATCGGTGAGCGGAATCTTTGGCCTTCCGCGCCAGGTCAATTATTCGGCGAGCAAAGGCGGCGTTAACGCCTTTACAAAGGCGCTGGCGAAAGAAGTCGCCGCCTTTGGTGTGCGTGTGAACGCGGTTGCGCCCGGATTTATCGAAACGGAAATCCTGTCCGAATTTTCAGATGAGCAAAAAGAAAAAATTAAAGAGATGATTCCGCTTGGAAAAATTGGGGCGGTGGAAGATGTGGCGCATTCTGTAAAATTTTTGCTAAAACGCGGAACATATATTACAGGACAAATTCTTCAGGTGGACGGCGGGCTTGCCATTCGATAGCCTGCCCTGGAAAAAGGGCAAAATAACAGGCCAGGGGAGCGAAAAATGCAATTAGATATTCAAGAGATTAAAAAAATCATTCCGCATCGATTTCCGTTTTTGTTGATTGACAGGGTTATTGAGCTTAGGCCTAATGAAAAATTAGTCGCGATTAAAAATGTCTCCATTAATGAGCAGTTTTTCGTGGGGCATTTTCCGGACGAAAAAGTCATGCCCGGCGTTTTGATTGTGGAGGCGATGGCGCAGGCGGGATGCGTTTATTTTTATTACAGCAAAAATCTTCTGGGCAAAAATGTGATTTATTACCTTGGAAGAATTTCTTCGCGATTTTTCGCGCCGGTTGTGCCGGGTGATCAGCTGCGCATTGAAGTTGAGACCGTCAAGCTTCTTGGTATGACAGGCGTCTTAAAGATAAAAGCGTTTGTTGGTGAAAGAGTTGTCTGCGAGGCTGAAATTACTTTTAGTACAAAAGAAGTTTAAATTTTTTGAAATCAGTGCCCGCTTTTTATAAAAGGCGGGTTTCGTGTATTAAGCAAGGGCCGTGGGTTCCTTGGCCCGCCAATACGAAATTTTCGGAGCGTAGCGCAGCGGCTAGCGCGCTTGGTTCGGGACCAAGAGGTCGACGGTTCAAATCCGTCCGCTCCGATTTATATATCGGATAAGGTTCTCCCGCCTTTCTAGATATGTTTTAGAGGGCGGGACCCCGCCTACCATTTAAAATATTTAGAAATGGCGGGGAAATCCCACCTCCAGATTATTAAAGTATGTTCCAAGCTCATATTTTTTATTCCGGTACGGTTCAGGGCGTTGGGTTTCGGTATACCGCACAGCAGTGCGCCCGCGACCTTCGCCTAACAGGGCGGGTGCGCAATCTTCAGGACGGTCGCGTTGAAATCACAGTGGAGGGCGAAAAACCCGATATCGAAGAAATGATTTCGAGATTAGATAAGTATTTTGACGGATATATTCAGGATAAAAAAATAGAGTTTTCAAAAGCCAGTGGACAATTTAAAAGTTTTGATGTTGTTCATTAAAGCATGGAAAAAAGTAAAGCCAAAAAAGAAATTGAACGCCTAAGCCGCGACATCGAAGAACACAATGACAAGTATTATGTTCTAAGTCAGCCTGTCATTTCTGACAAAGAATACGATGACCTTTTAAAGCGGTTGCAAAAGCTCGAAGAAGAGTTTCCTGAATTTCGCTCGCCGCATTCTCCGACGCAGCGTGTTGGCGTCGTGATAAGTGAATCGCCTCACGCGGTCGCGCATAGAGTGAAAATGTATTCTTTGGACAACGCGTACTTTTTAGAAGAGTTGAGGGAGTGGGAAGGGCGCGTCAAAAAGGGGTTGCCAAATGAAGCTATTGAATATGTGGCGGAATTAAAAATTGACGGTGTGAGCGCGGCTTTAACTTATGAAAAAGGAATCTTTACGCTCGGAGCGACGCGTGGCGACGGGACAACCGGAGAAGACGTGACGCACAATTTAAAAACCATTCGTTCCGTTCCTTTAAAACTTAAAGAAAATAAAGATATTAAAGTTCCTGAACTTTTAGATGTGCGCGCTGAGATTTATATGGAACATAAGGATTTTGAAAAATTAAATAACGAAAGAAAAAAGCGCGGCGAAGAATTATTCGCGAATCCGCGAAACGCGACCAGCGGCTCGGTTAAACTTTTGGATTCGACGCTTACGGCTGAACGAAGGCTGCAATGTTTTATTCATTCCTTCGGAGTTTTGGAAGGCGGAGAAGATTTTAAGACACACTGGGAATTTTTACAAGGTGCCAAAACGCTTGGATTTCGTGTCAACCCGAGCAGCCGTTTGTGCAAAAGCTTTGAAGATGTGGTCAAATTTTACGATGAGTATCAAAAGAAGCGGGAACAGATATCTTTCGATGTTGATGGAGTTGTTGTGAAAGTGAATTCCTTCGCGCAGGAACGACGTTTAGGATATACCTCAAAAAGTCCGCGGTGGGCCGTGGCTTACAAGTTTCCCGCCCAGCAGGCCACGACAACAATCCGTGAAATTACCGTTCAGGTGGGGCGTACCGGAGTTCTAACGCCGGTTGCTGAACTTGAACCGGTGGAGTGCGCCGGCGTGATGATTTCGCGGGCGACGCTTCATAATTTTGATGAAATTGAACGTTTAGGGGTAGCGGTGGGTGACCGAGTGCTTTTAGAGCGCGCCGGAGACGTTATTCCTAAAATTATTAAAGTTGTATCGTCTAAAAAGAATTCGAAGGCAAAACATTTTAGAGTACCGGAAAAGTGTCCCGAATGCGGCGCTGATATCGCCAAGGAAAAAACTGAAGACGTGGCCTACCGCTGCATTAATCCTTTGTGTCCAAAGCAGCTTGAGCGCGGGCTGATCCATTTTTCTTCACGGGGGGCAATGGATATTGAAGGTTTAGGCGAGGTTGTCGTGCGTCAGCTTTTAGAAAAAAAATTGGTTAAAGATTTTGCCGATATTTATTATCTTCAAAAGAAAGATTTGCTGACACTCGAACTTTTCAAGGATAAAAAAGCGGACAACCTTCTTGTGGCCATTACGCAAAGCAAAAAGCAGCCGCTCTCAAAACTTTTATTCGCCTTAGGAATCGCGAATGTGGGAGAGAAGGCGGCGTATCTTTTGGCTAAAGAATTTCAATCGATGGATACAATAATGGAATTGAAAGCCGAGGATTTTAAAAAGATTTATGAAATCGGAGACGTGATGGCAGGGTCGGTTGAAAAATATTTTCAGCAACCGCAAATACGCAGGCTTGTGGAGCGGTTGAAAAAAGCCGGCCTTGCAATGGCTCAGCCAAAGGAAGAGAAAAAGGGAAGTAAATTTTCAGATCAGAAATTTATTTTTACCGGTGAACTTGAAAACTTTACACGCGGACAGGCCGAAGATATTGTGCGAAAACTGGGCGGGGAAATTACGGCGAGCGTAAGTAAAAATACAAATTTTGTTGTCACTGGAGCCAATCCCGGGTCAAAATACAGCAAAGCCCAAAAGCTCGGCGTTAAAATTTTAAACGAAAAAGAATTTAAGGAGATGATTTCATGACGGATTTAAAAGGAATAAGAATTTTAATTGTTGCTCTTCTTGTCTGCGCGCTTGTGACTTCCGGATGCGAATCGCTTCGCAAAAAATTTACGCGCAAGAAAAAGGAAGATGCGCAAAGTGAAGAAATTCCTATTCTCGAACCTATGGAATATCCGGCCAAAGCGTATTCGCCGCAGGATGATTACAAAAACCATTATTCACTTTGTCAGATTTGGCTCAATGATTTAGCTTCGAATATTCAAGACCGAGCCAGCCGCAAGCGCGATTTGTATTTGCTTGC
>CAZBRU010000040.1:0-672 GCA_964494585.1 uncultured Planctomycetales bacterium | reverse complement strand
CTCTTGGATGATACGGCCAAGGAGCTCGCGGATATTAAAGCTACCCTGGAATCGGCGGTCCCAAATCAAGACATGGCGACGCTTAAACGGCGTCTGGAATCGGCAGGAAAGACACTCAGAATCAATTATGCGTTTAGCAAAATCAAAGACAGTATCCAAGCAGCGCCTATTGAAGCACAACCGGCAAAATAATGAAAGAATTTATCGAAGAGTTTTTAAACTTTTTATCCATTGAGCGGGGATTGGCGGTCAATACCATTTCCTCTTATCGGCGGGATTTGCTGGCCTACACAAAATATCTTTCTAAAAGCAGCATCGCGGATTTAAATCAAATCAAGCGCGATGACATCACAAATTACATGCATGAGCAGAAAGATAGCGGCCTTTCGCCGAGTTCGATTGGCCGCAGCGTGGCCGCGATAAAGATGTTTCACCGCTATTTGGCGCGGGAACGTTTAGCTAAAGAAGACCCGACGACACTTTTAGAAACGCCGAAACTCTGGAAGCGCGTTCCGGAAGTTTTGTCGGCGCTCGAAATTGAATCCATGATCAAGGCTTCTTACGGCAAAGACGCGCAAAGTATTCGTGATCAAGCGATGCTCGAGCTTCTTTATGCCAGCGGTATGCGGGTCTCCGAGCTTAGCGATTTAAAACTTGAAAGCATCAATTTGG